>JAFOJB010000403.1 GCA_017420455.1 Blautia sp. | reverse complement strand
CTATTCACAGTCCCCCACAGCATTCGGAATTCCCGCCTTACGGCTCTCCCGGCACTCCGTGCCTGAATTCCTCATGTTGTGGAGTGACAGCTTTCGCTGTCAGATTCAGATGCAAGGGCATATTCTTACATGCAGGCATGACAAATATGCCCTTGCATCTGAATCGACTGTGAATAGTAACTGTTGTTTCAGAATTCCTCATATTTTTTCCTGGACAGCCAGCCCCGGAAAAGCCCGCCCTCAAACAGGGAGATAATGAAAAAGAAAAGATCCGCAAAAAGAATAAACAGGAAGGAGGGAACCAGGATCCGGGTGTATTTCTTTCCAAAGAAGGAGCCTTTTCGGATGGAAAAGCCCAATCTGACAAGATAGAAAAGCACGCCCAGGTTGAGGAACAGCAGGATCGCGGCGTTTTCACCGAAACTGCGCCAGGCGTCCCCCGGGAAGAAGCTGCCGTTTTTTGCGGCGCTGAGGATCATGTTCAGCAGCAGGATGCCGGCCTGGACCACAAACAGGATCCGGGTCACATTCAGCATCACGCCTCCGCCGATCCCGACGCCCCCGTTCCAGGAGAGGCCGGCGCGGCTGCAGAAGTTCTCGAAGATCTGCATCAGGGGTTCGTTCTGCCGTCCTTCGATAAAGCCGTTGTTGGCGATACAGTAGACATGGGGGTGCAGGTCGTTCTGCCTGCAGAACGCTTCCATCTTTTCCAGAAACGGGAGCACATGGGAGGGGAGGCCGTCCACATAGAGGGGAAGACAGAAGACAACTGCCTGCGCGCTGCGGACTTCTTCCAGGATACGCTCATGATCCGCAGGCGTGCGTAGTTTCTCGCTTACCTTCTTTCCCCCGGTAAACAAACGCTGCAGAGAGAGGAAATAAGCGGAGGCGCAGAAGCGCTTTTTCGGGCTGCAGTTGATGAAGACTGTTTTCATAGCGATCCCTCCAGTTCTGTGATATCCCGAAGAAACACTACCTCGGAGCGGACAAAGCCGTCGTTCAGCGCATTGCGCTCCGCCAGGAGACGGAAGGTGTTCTGTTCCGCTTCGGACGTATCGCCGTAGACGATCACCTTCCAGAGATCATGCTTCCCGTAACGAAGGGTGTGGTGCATCTGCCGGCCGCGGTAAGTGCTGAGAGGGGTCGATGTACCGATGGAACGGTCCAGCACGTTTTTGACAGCTGCGCTGTACTCCCCGTACAGATTCTTTGTAATGATCACCAGCTCGTCCGCCTGCCCGATGAGGCGGCAGACCTTCTGCAGCTTATCCTTCATAAAACATGCCGCCGGATGTCTGGTCCAGCATCCGAAGCAGCCCTGGCATGGAGCGTATTTCCCGTCCGCCGCCAGTACGTGATCACATTTCGATCCGATCATTTCATCATAGGAATGGTCCAGATCATGCAGAATTACCTTCATGGTTCTTCCTCCTCTGCGGCGGATGCCGCCGTGGTATTCTGTTTTCGGGTGTCTTTCGATGCCGGAACGCCTCCAGTTCGCGGATACAGTATTCACACCATCCTCGCTGCATTTTCTGATACATGAGCCCGAACGGAACAAAAAGGACCTGTCAGTCGCTCTGACCAGCTGCTTCAGGAGAACCGCCGGCCAGAAACTTCCCGGTATAATCAGACGCGTTCCGGACTGCTGTAAGCAGATCCCTGCCGGATGAAATATCTTTCAGGAATGCCGCATCGAAGCAGTCACCTGCACCGATCGTCGAAACCGGCTTCACCCTTTTCACAGGGATGTACTGATCCAGGCCGCTGCCAAGCACCAGGATCGGATTGCCTCCGTCACGGGCGATCACACATCCTGCTCCGGCCTGCAGCAGCCGGCCGGCAGCAGCCCTGATATCCCGGCTGCCGGTGACCTGACTGAATTCTTCTTTCCCGGAGCCGAGAAGAATGTCGCTGAGCGCGATCATTTTTTCCAGCGAAGCTTTTCTCTCGCCTTCATATCCGTAAGATTCTGCACGGACATTCAGATCGAAAACGATCTTCGCGCCGTTCTGCTTCCGTTTTGTAAAAAACTCCAGCACAGCTGCGTTGTTTTCCGCATCATCCAGAATCGCCATTCCGCTGGTGAAAAGGATCTCCCCGGGAAAGGCCGGGATCCTGTCAAAACTGTGTTTTCCGAATCTCGGGTAATCCGCCCACGGCGGAACGAAGCAGAACATCGTGCGCTCCCCGGTCTGGTCCAGAACAGCCACACAGTACATATTTGATCTGGGAGATTCGGATGCCCAGCGCATATCCACGCCCGATTTTTCCATCTCTTCAGACAGATAATCGCCAAGAGGATCCCTGCCGACAGGCGTCGCAAAAACCGGCCGGAGCCCCATCTTTCCGAGATGTCCTGCCACATTCCCGACAGAGCCTCCGCACTGCATGCGTACCTGCATTTTTGAGATCGTTTCCTTCCGGATGTCACCGGATGCAAGGATCTCCCGCATCTTCCCGTATGGAACGACCAGATCGCAGCACAGGTCTCCGATACAAATGATCTGCATATCCTTCATCCTCAATACATATGCGCGATCCTGCAGAACTCGCGGACCTTTTCGATGTTCTTGCGCACAAGTTCGCCGTTTTCCCTGTCGGACGTCCTGGTCAGAGAGTCAACTCCATCGGGATGGACGGCTTCTATCGCCTGCGCTACATTTTCCGGACCCAGACCTCCCGCCAGGATCACGGGAATATCGACCATATCCGTAATCTGCCGGTCTATGTTCCAGTCGTTCACTTCTCCCGCAGCCCCGACCCCGGGTACGGTTTTCGAAACCGTATCAAGGATGAGGATGTCCGCGTAGCCGGCTTTTACCCTGGCATCTTCAATGCTCTCCGGACCTGTGATCCCGACAGCCTCCATCAGCTTCACGCCCGGGATCTCTTTTCTGAGAAGCGCCGCAAAGGACGCGCTCCCTTCAAAATTGGCGCAGAGATGCAGTACATCCGGCATCAGTTCTTTCGTCTGTTTCAGAACCGCATCCGCAGTATATTCCACGGAGATCAGCACCTTCACGGCCTTGTCTCCGATGGCGTCAAAAATCTCCTTCGCCGTCTCCTGAGAGATCGCACAGGGGAATTTTCCCCCGTGTACGCCAACCAGCAGGCCTATGCGGTCAGCGCCTGCTTCAATACAGGCCAGCGCTTCTTCAACCGTCTGAATCGAATAAATCTGTGTGATCATCGTTTCTCCTTTCTTTGCTCTGCTCCCGCAGGATACAATCTTTGTGTTCTTATCTTCTCAGCCTTTGAAGCATTTTTCTGAATAACCCTCTGTCCCCGGCTGTACAAAATGGCTGATCCGGACGATGCCGGTCACTGCCCGCCGATGCAAGTAAATTATATTTCTCCTGCATCCTTTTCAGAAAATCAAGCCTGGAAGACTCGCTGCTGTCCAGATACATCTGATAGAAGACTTCTATTCCTGCGGCAGGAGCTTCTGAAGACTTCATCCTTTTATCGCCGGAGCGTTCAGCGGCAATTGTAAAATCTTTGATCAGCTGTTCGATTTCCGGCTCATTCATAGAGTATCCAAATGGATGAGCCAGAACAGGAATCCCGCCGCTCTCCAATATCTGACGGACGATATCATCCAGAGACGCATAATGAATATATCTGGTGCTCGGTATATAAAACGGGCTGAAATTGCCTATCTGATGATCAAACGCTGCATCAATACTGGATTCAATACCCCTCGAAACAAGAATTTTCGCTATTTCATGACGTCCAATACGCTCATGCGTCCGTTCGACGGACATTACTTCCTGCATACTGATATGTATTCCTCTTGTGCTTAAACCCTGCAGTATCGCTGATACATAATCCTCTTTCCCTTTTTCAATGTCAGACAGCAGCCATTCAAAATCAGCAGCATTCACTCCATAAGGAAATATCCCGACAACATGAACCTCTGTTGTTTCGTTCCAGGCGGGCACATAATATCCGGCGCTCAGCTCAATACCCGGAACAATGCTCATCTCCATATACTCCCGCGGCTCTGTATACGTGAAGAGATTATGATCTGTAATCGCTATAAGAGACAGGCCGGCGTCCTTTGCTGCTTTCACAACCATTTCCGGCGGCTCCTCGCCGTCGGAATTTGTAGTATGAAGATGCAGGTCTATCGGCTGGCTGTCATCATCTGCCCGGTTCGTTAATGCTCTTTTTTCAAAGTCTCCGGTATTTAACACTATATGCCCCCTCCCCATAAGGATCTTTCGCAAAATAACTTGTGCATTTTGCTTGCCTTTTTCTCCGATTGCACTGGTCAAAAATCGTTCGCACAGCCCGAGCTGATAAACTTTCAGCTGCAGCAGAACCTGGTGGTTCATCGTGTTCCCTCACGATATACCTTTTGAGCCGTTCCACGTTCACAGCTGGTAGATTTCGCTGTATTTTTCTTCCAGATAATCGAGGAAGTCATCCGGTGTGAAGTCTCTTCCGGTGATGTCGCGGATCCAGTCGGCCGGGGAAAGCCGGTCTGCCTTTTTGAACACATTCTCCGCCATCCAGCTGTTGATCGCGGCAAAATCTCCCTTCGCGACCAGGGACGGCAGATCCATCTCCTTTTTCATCCTGTTATAATACATGGCGTTATACATGTTCCCCAGCGCATAGCAGGGGAAGTATCCAAACCCAAAGGTCCAGTGTACATCCTGCAGGATTCCCTCCCGGTCATTCCGCGGACGGATGCCAAGGTATTCCTCGTACTTGCTGTTCCAGACCTCAGGCAGTTCTTCCATGGTCACGGTTCCCTGCATCAGCGCTTTCTCGATCTCGTACCGGATGATGATGTGGAAACTGTAGGTAAATTCATCCGCTTCGGTACGGATATAGGAGGGCTCCACAATATTCAGCGCCTGGTACAGCTCCTCCTCGGAAACATCGTGCATCACCTGAGGAAAGATCTCCCTGGTCCTGTCGTAGATCAGATGTACAAACTCCCTGGACCTGCCGATGCGGTTTTCATAGAAACGGGAAACCGATTCATGCATTCCCATGCTCTTCTCGTCCTCGATAAAATGATCGTAGTTTTCCCGGGGCTGCAGCTGGTCAAACAGCGCATGACCTCCTTCATGGATCACGGAGTACATGCTGGAAGCAAAGGCATCCGGATGAAAATGGGTGGTGATCCGCACGTTATCCCGCCCGAGGGACGAAGTAAAGGGGTGCTCTGTGAGCGCAAGCGCGCCTCTCGTAAGGTCATAGCCGATCACCTGCATCAGATAATCGGCCATCTGCCGCTGCTGTTCGTCCGTCACCGGCCGGGACAGGAAATCCCGGCGGATCTTAACAGGGCTTGCCTGAATTTTACGCAGCAGCGGAATCAGCCTTTCCTTGACACGGGAAAACCAGCCGTCGATCTCCTTCATATGGATCCCGCGTCCGTAATCCTCCAGCATATTGTCGTAACTGTCCGGAAGGGCGTTTTCGCGAAGGGCTGCGCATTCAACGGAAAGATCCCGTACCTCTTTCAGATTATCCCTGTAAAGACTGTAGTCGGATTTTTCCTTTGCCTCCAGCCAGCGCACGAATGCCCTGTTCTGTGCCTTTGCCACCTGCTCCTGCTTTTCAGGCGTGATATTCTTTGTGTTCTGGTACTCCCTGTGAAGACTTTCTGCCATCACCCTGTCGAATTCATCCAGCTCTTCCCTGTTCAGATAGAGCTTTTCTGCCGCCTCAAGAAAGGCAGGATCCTTTTTCAGGCGGAAGGCCTGATTCTCCAGAAACGCCATCACCTCGCCCTGCTCCTCCATCCCTTTTGGCGGGCAGATGGTCTCCTGATCATAGTTCAGGACACTGGCCGCATCCATGTACTTCCTCACATCCGTCAGAACTCTTTGTACATATTCGAGGTTTTTCCTTGTCTCTTCCTGCATTTTCCTCTTCTCCTTCTGTCTTTTTTCCCTTATTTCCGGTATGGATTTTTCCTTTTCATACCTTTTCTGCGGAGAACATTTTCCCCATGGCTTCCGGTGATACTACAACTTCGTCAAAGCCAAGGTTTATAATAACCTTCAGCATTTCCGGCTTCAGAATGCCTTCCCCGCAGACCGCCACCCTGATGCCGTTTCTGTGGCCATTCTCACAGGCCATCCTGAGAAGCATCTGCACGGCGGGATGACATATATCATAATATTTTCGGAGGGAAGGTTCTCCTCTGTCGCAGGCCAGAGTATATTGTACCAGATCGTTGGTCCCGCAGCAGAAAAAATCCACGTATTTTCCCAGCGAAAGACTGATCAGAGCGCTGGCGGGCGTCTCGATCATCAGGCCGGTTTCCATATCCGGGGAGAACGGTATTCCTTCTTTTCGAAGTTCTTCCTTCACCTCTTCCATGATCCCGGCCGCTTCCCTGACCTCCCATTCGCTGCACACCATCGGCAGCAGTATGGCAAGCCTTCCGGACATCGAAGCCCGCAGAAGAGCACGGATCTGTGTCCGGAAAATCTCCGGGTTCTGAAGACAGAACCGGATTCCTCTGTTTCCCAGAGCCGGATTCTGCTCCTTTTCTCTTTCCCTGTACAAGGCGTCGGTCCTGCCTGTCATGGAGCGTGTTCCAACGCCTGTCATTTTACCGGTTTCGGGACCTGTCAGATTTCCTGGTTCCGTGTCTGCCATATTTCCGGTTTTCTTACCTGCCATATAACAGGCCGGCAGCTTGTCGGCGCCAAGGTCCAGTGTCCGGATGACTGTCCGCCGGCCTCCCATGGTCTTCAGCACTCTTTGATAAATCCGGAGCTGCTCCTCTTCTCCCGGCATGGTATCTCTGCCCAGGAAAATTCCCTCCGAGCGGAACAGCCCGATGCCGTCTGCGCCGCGGGAAAGCGCTCTGCCTGCTTCATCTTCGCTCATCATACTGCAGGTCACCCGGATGCCTGCTGCTCTGATCTTCTCCATAAGGACCTGTTCCCCGGCCGTTACGGCGGCCTCGGCGTCTCTCTCTGCTTTTCTCTCTTCCAGATATTTCTGCAGTATTTCTTTCTCTGCCTCCAGGAGAACCCTTCCCTTTTTCGCGTCCAGGATGACCATCGTACCTTCCAGTTCTTCTCTGATAAAGTCTCCGGTTCCCACTACCATGGGAATCCCAAGGGCTTTTGCCAGGATCGCCGTATGCCCGTAAGCGCTGCCCTTCTCCATGACGATTCCCCGGACTGCTTTATTTCCGTACTGCAGAAGCTCATCCGGAAAGATCTCTCTGGCAGCCAGAATTACCGCTTCCCGGCTGCCTTCCGCGCTCCAGGCTGCTTCTTCCGGTTTTGTCTTCTCTTCCGGGACTTTCCGTTTTACCGGCGTTTCCTCTTTTTCCGGTCCTGTACCGTCTTCCTGACTTTTCTCTTCTCCGGGATCTTTCGTTTCCTCCAGAGCTTTCTTTTCTCCCCCGGTCTTCTCCTCCGGTATTCTCTCTTCTCCCGGATTCTTCTTCACCGGAGTTTTTTCTTCTTCCGGATCTTTCTCCTCAAGAAAAAACAGAATCCGTGAAAATACATTTTTAATATCCAGGGCGCGTTCTCTTTGCTCCTCGCCTTCCAGGTGCCGCAGACGATCTTCCATCTGTTCTGCCGCTTTCCTGACAGCACAGGCAGCGGTAAAATGTGCATCCTGAATTCCTTCTCTCACTTTATTCTCAAAGCTCTTGTCCCTTGCAATGATCTGATAGGTTCCGAAAAGGGCTGCCAGCTCCTTACCTGCCCTGACAAGTGCCTCTCTCTCCAGCATTTCATAGTACGTGATCGTCTGCTGCCTGGCTTCCAGAAACAGCCTCCATTCCAGACCCGTCTCTCCCGCCTTCCGCGGAACAAAAACAGGAGTTTTCCACCTGTTCTTATACAGATACAGTCTCCCCGGGATCAGGTCTTTACCGATGCCCTGTCCCTGCAAAAGAAGCATAATCCATCACCTGTCCTTTTTCATCCGGTCTGTCTCTCAGACCGGTCCGAAAATAGTTCGTCGGATATTTTCAAAGTCAATTATATGGGAAAGCCCTTTGAAAAGCAACCTGTAAGGATTGAGACAGTTATTTCTGTCTCAATCCTGAACAGTTCAGTCCTGAATCAGGGAACCTATGCTTACAGTTCACAGCCTCGCCGGCCGGGGACTGATGTGTTTTCGGCGTCTGTCGGCTCTCCTGACTGCAAAAAAATCTTTGCCCGCATCTGCAGGACGTAAAAGCCCTCTGACTGCGGACAAAAAAACTTCTGAAAAGACCGGGCTGGGAAATCCCGGCCCGGTCTCGCAGTTAACGATTATTCGACTGGAAACAGCATGGATGCCGCCTGTTCAGGCAAACAGGAGGTCAGTGACCGGACAGCCATGCATCGTCTATGGGTACAAAAATGTAGTCATAAGTGTCCGCAAAGGTCTCCGCGGCACTGCCCGGGAAGCCGTAGATGTATTCGACGCCGCTCAGGCGGAAGGCATCGTAGGCAATGGCTGTCACACTGTCCGGTACAATGACCGCCTTTGCGGGAATACCAGAGAACGCTTCGCTCTCGATGTCCGTCAGGGCAGCGGGCAGCTTCAGGAAGGAAGATACCTCCGGCGTGCTCCACCTGGCGTAAACGGTGAAACCTTCAGTGATCGGCTCATCGAAAGCACAAGGCGTTTCAAAACCGGCATCCAGATACCAGCCCTCAAATATACTGCCTGCAGTAAAGGGATCCTCCGGCCTGATGGGGCGTTCGCCGCTCTTTACTTCCTGGGCGGGAACATCCGCGCCTTCAAAGGCGACCAGGCAGAAGGTTCTGCTGTCCTCGAAGGGCACGCCGGAGAGGGAAACGGAAGCGGTATAGGTGATGAACCTGCCGTCGGCGCTGGTCTCGCTGACGATATCCGCTCTCTCCTCCGTGCCGTCCGGCAGGAGGAACACAGCATCGTTCTCTCCCTGCCACACCCATTCAGGCAGGGCAATATCGATATCCGCGTCTATCCGCAGGAAACCCAGCAGAGTTTCGCCTTCGTCCGCCCAGCCGTAACGCATGAAGGTTACTCCCTCATATTCCTCCTCGGAGCAGTCGCCATCCATATAGGCCTTCAGAAGGTGCGGCTGGCCGGACAGGTCCAGAGAATGAATCAGCGGGCAGCCGTAACAATTCAGGGTTTCTATGGGCGCGTCGGGCAGGATCAGCGTGTCAAGACCCGGATTGCAGGCCACATCCAGATGCGACAGAGAGGCCAGCATGCCTGCATCCACTTCTGTCAGCGCGTTGCGTTTGACCACCAGCGTATCGATCAGAGGATTTGCGCTCAGGTCGATCTGCTCCAGGCCCACATCGTTCAGCACAATATAGTTCAGGTTCGGCAGATATTCTATCCCCTGCAGGTTGTACATGCCGGAAACGCCGTCGGTGAAGCTGGTGATCCGGGCAATCTCGTCCTCTGTCAGAGCACCGTTCTGGTTCCTGTCGTAATAGCTGCGCCCCAGAAGTCTCCTGAACCCGGCATCCGGAAAATGAGCTTCATCGATCGGAATCCCCGAGGTGATGAAGACCGTATTGTTTTTCGAGTTCGTCACCGTAATCCGCCCTGCGGAAACGCCATCGGCATGAGTATAGTATGCAAAGAAGATATCGGTCACTCCGCTGTAGGTTCCGTTCAGCACTGTCTCCATGAGGATCGGACAGCCTGTAATGTCAACCGTCTGAAGGCCGGAATCATGGATGCTCAGCTGCTTCAGGAAATTCCCGCGCAGCGTCAGGGACGTCAGGGAAACGCACCCTATACATTCCACCTTCTTCAATGCGGTATTGGCGCAAAGATCCAGAGATGTCAGAGCAGTATTGTTGACATTGAGTTCTGTCAGTTCCCTGCACATTCCTGCATTCAGCCATGTCAGGGACTGTGTATTGCCAAAATTCACTTTGGTCAGTCTGGTATTCCAGCTCAGATCCGCCGCGCTGAAATTCTGAAAGGTCATTGTAAGCTGCTCAAGATTCGTGAAATACCGTATACCCGTCAGATCGCTGATTTTCTTTTCCGCTGCGGTGTACTGGTAGATAATGGCCGTCACTGTTTCCAGTTCATTATTTGAAAGATAGCCGTCCGCGCCGGAGGATCCGTCCGCACGGTATATGTCAAAATTGTCCGAGACATAGCTGCGGAAGTTCGCGTCCGGGAAATTCCTGGTGTTGATGGCAATGCCGTCCGGTACCCAGCTGGCCAGGTATGTTACATTGCCCGTGCACGTTTCCTGATGTGCCGGCGTCCATATCCAGAATGTGGTATCGTTGCTGCCCTCCCAGCCCCGGAAGATATATCCGTCCCGGGTGGGCTGCTCTGCCGGCATGGTGATGATATCCCCGTAATACATGGTCAGGGTAAGATTCTCCATGCCTGTGCCTCCGTTCCTGTCAAAGACCACTGTATAGGGAATCTTCTCCCAGCCGCTGTATACCTCCAGATCCTGCGTAAGGGGAGCTGTCAGGTCGCAGAGCTGTGTGCAGTCTTCATCGACGTACCAGCCCGTAAAATGCCAGCCGAGATTCGTGTAATACGTGCTGTTCATGTCGGCAAAGATACTCATGAAGTACTCGTTGTCGCTGATTCTCCCGCCATATGTGTATGTGTCCCCGCCCATCCAGTACTTATCCGGATAAATATAATGGGTGGTGACATGGATGTATGGCATCCAGCGGGCGTAAAGCGTCGTATCCCCGCTGGACAGGGCTGCGAAATCGTACCGATTCACAAATTCCGGCTCGGTGTACCACCCATCGATGTCATATCCCGGATAAGGGACTCCTGTCGCGTAAGGCCGGGGTGCCGCCTTGCCTTTGGCAACGTTATAGGTAAAGCTGGAAGCCCCGCCGGTCTCGTAGCTGTTCGCGTTCAGGCTGTAGGTCACGGGCACGTGGCCGCTCCAGTCGTAGGTATAGGTATAGCCGTCAAAGACCCATCTGGCGTAGAGCGTAACATTTCCATTGATGGGCGTTTCGAAGTCAAAAGCATTTATACAGGCCGGTTCCAGATACCATCCGGACACATACCAGAGACTGGTGCTGGTGGGGGCTGTATAGTAATCCGGTGCGGTGACCGTCCTGCCCGGTCTGACGTATTTTGCCGGGGGATTCGCGGCACCCGGCTGCCCGTTGGCGTCAAAGGTCACGGTATAAGCCCAGCCGGCGTACAATGTCATGTTCTGATTCGCGGCTAAGAGTCCGAAGTTGTACTGTGAGCTGCATCCCGGCTCTCTGAACCATCCCCGGAAGCTCATGTCCCCTGCCTCGCCCGGTGCGCCGGGATTGACGGCATAGCCCAGATAATCCACATACTGTGTGTCGGGGTTTTTGCCATGTCCGTTGGCGTCGAAGGTAAACTCGCACTTGAGTGTAATATGGAAGGTGTCGCTGTAGAAAGTCTTTCCGCTGTCCAGGCTGGTGGTGGCTACACGGAATTCCCTGTTCCTCACACTCGTGCTGAAGGGGATCGTGGCAGAAAGCAGGCTTTCCCCCATTATGGCCTGGTTGTATTTTGTCCATGCATCGCTGCTGCCTTTGGCGCGGCTCTGGATCTCGGCGGCGGCAGGCGGGAAGTTGACGGACCATTCCACCTCGCACGGCTCGTTCATCAGCATGATGAGATGCGAAATCGAGTACTCCTGCGGCTGCCATGCAAATTTCTCAGCCTGAACGGTGGCCACCTCGAAGGGAAGGCTGTCCACAAATTTCCTGTCGTTGAAGTACGCGCGGATCATATACCTGTAGGTATAGAAGCTGTCACGGTTGACTACGTCATGCCAGTTTCTGGAGGCGTCCAGCTCGACAACCGGCGCTCCCTGCGTCGGCATACCTTTTTCGTTACACCAGTACAGGTACAGTCCGGCAGGCTGGAAACTCAGCTCCCAGGTAACGCGGTAGGAGCTGCCCTCCAGCTGGCTGCCGCTCTTTGGCTGCAGCGTAAAGCCGTTATCCTCATAGGCGGTGACGGAAAATGGCTGGCTGTAGCAGGACAGGCCGCTGCCCGACTGCCGGGCGAAGGCCTTCAGAACATACGTCTCGTCAGATGTGGGGATGGAATCCGACAGGATGCCCCTGCCCAGAGTATCCACCACGGTGTAGGTACTGTAGTCGCTGCCCGTGCCGCGAAGAACCTGTGTCATTTCCGGGGTAAAGTTCAGTCTCCAGGAAATACCGGCCGTCTTCCCTCTGTCCGCAAAGCCGTCCTCCGGCTGTTCGGTAAAGGCGCAGCTTATACCGCCTCCTGCAAGGATGAATATGCTGCTGTTCACGGAACCGCTCTCGAAGTTTGCCCGGAGATAGTAGGTCCCCGGAGTCGAGACAGAACCGGAGCGGGCGTTTTTGCCAAAGCTGGTCTCCACTTCCCCCGTGTCGGCGTGGACCAGGTCAAACCCGGTGGCAGTAAAGTTGATATCCCAGGAGATGGTTCTGCTGCCGGAGGAAGGGATGCTGCTGCTCAGCGGCTCAGTGGTAAATGCGCGGGTCTCGTTTGTCAGCATGAAATGCCCGCTGTGCACCCAGTTCGTCAGGCCTCCGCTTTCCGGATAGAACACCCGCAGATACCAGTATTCCGTATTGTAGCTGTTTGCGCCCCATGGGAAATCATAGTAAGTGACGTTGCCTTCAACAGTATCATACAGTTCGGTCCTGATCTCGTATGCACCGGAGAAGATATTGGTCAGATACCGGTAAGCGCGGTAGATTTCCACCTTGCTGATGGTGAAGTTCGTACCCCACGTCACCCTGCGCGTTCCCTCGACCGGGATTTCACCGCCCACAGGCTCGGTGGTGATTTCAGCCGGGGCATTCGTCAATGTGAAATGTCCGCCTGGTTCCCAGATGGAGTGGCCTTTGCTGTCAGAGCACAGCGCTGACACATACCAGTATTCCGTAAGAATATCGGGTATCTGCCAGTGGAAGGTGTAGGAACGCTCTCCCGTTTCCAGTACGTCGTACTCCTGCGATTCCAGCTTATAATTTGACGAGAAGAGATCGTAGGATCTGTATACACGGATGATCTTTACCTTGTCCGCTGTAAAGTTGGTGTTCCAGTTGATGGTATACTGTCCCTGAACCGGAATGGTTCCTCCCTCCGGCGAAGCGGTGAACCTCGCCGTATTACAGCTGACCTCAAAGTTGACGCTCCTGAAACCCCAGGTACTGCCGTGCAGGTCTTTCGCATAGCCTTTCAGGTACCAGTACTCTGTCCCTGTATAGGAAAAAATGTCCCAGTCAAAATAGTAGGCGTTGCTGCCTGCCTCCACGGTATCATACACCTCGGTCTCCAGCGTGTAGTCGCTGGAGAACCAGTTGATGATTTTTCTGTATACCCGGACAACCTCCACCTTTTCCACTGTGCAGTTCGTCTCCCACCGGATGGGGGCCTTCCCCTGCACAGGGATATTCACTTTGTCGGACTGGAGGGTAAAGGCAGCCTCGGCGTCTGTCAGCGAGAATTGGCTGCTGGAGATATATTGATCGTCCCCGCTGCCATAATAGGATCTCACATACCAGTATTCTGTAGAGGGTCGAAATACCTTCCACCTGAAGGGATAGCTGCTTTGCGTTCCCGGGAGGGTGGCGTACACTTCCTCTCTGGTGACATAGTCCGGATTTATATAGCTGCCGGTGTTTTCCTTGTACACCCGTACGATCTCCACCTTCTGCTGGGTGAAGTTCGTCGTCCAGCTGACTTTGTACTGCCCCTGTACGGGAATCGTACCGTCTGCCGGCTGTCTGGTAAACGCGTTGTCCGCCATTGCCTTCCCGCAGACAAGCACAGCCAGTACTGCCGCCAGTGCCAGAATAATATGCAGTTTACGCTTCATGTTCGTAATCCTCCTTCCATTTGCCTGAAAACGCCGGACCGCCCCGCAGTCTGTGCAGGGTGTTGGCCTGAAACCTGCCCTCCATTCGTCATGCATCGTGGTGTCTGATCTGACAATCCCCGATGCCGGCTGTTCCTGTATGAACATCGGGATGAAAATCGGTCAGCTGTCATACCGCCATTCTGCGCTGACAGGAATAAAGGTGTAACGGTAGTTTCTCGCAAAGGCTTCCGCCGCAGTGCCGGGAACACCATAGATGTACTGCACACAGGCAACTGCGCCATTGCTGCCGGTATCGGCTTCGCTCTCCTTGTCAAAGGCAAAGGGATCGCCCTCGATGGTGGTTACGGTCCCGGGGATGAACACTGCCAGGGCGGGGATACTCCGGAAGGCATCCTCCTCAATGGTGGTCAGCGACGACGGCAGGAAGAAGGTGGGCGCAGGGGCCAGGGGAACAAAGGGGATGCCCACTGACAGTGCGTAGGCTTCTGCCGTCGAGAGAGGCCACCCGTAAATGGTAAAGGAGTCTTCTGTACCGCTGAACACATCTTTTCCCTCTCCGCCGAAGAAAACGCCGGGATTGAGGATAGTCACACCGGGCAGGCGGACGCAGCCGGAAAAGGCAAAGGCTCCTAAAAACGTCACGCTGTCCGGGATGGTCACACTCTCGAGGGCAGTACAGTCGGAAAAGTCTTTTTCGCCGACAGCCGTCACGCCATCTTCGATCACGACACTTCGGATCTGGCTGCTGCCATGGAAGGGTGAAGGAATGCTGTCGAAATAATCCCACATCTCCCCGCTGCCGGTGATGTGAAGTGTGCCTGTGACCGGGTCTAAGGTATAGAACACGTTATCTCCGCACCGGCCGGACAGGGATCCCAGGGACGCAAACCGGATGCCGGCAGCGTTCGCGTAGCTCTGTGCGGTGGAGGACGTCCAGCCATAGAGAGTCAGATCATCATCGCAGTTTTCAAATACATCGCGGTGGAGATCACCAATGACAGTATCAGGATTCAGAATGGTAACGCCCTGCAGCTGTTTACAGTCTTTAAAGGCAGATGAGTCAATGCCTGTCACGCTGTGCGGAATCGACACATCTGTCAGTCCGGCACCGGAGAAAGCCGACGCCCAGATCGTCTCTACGCCCTCCGGAATCACAATGCCCTCCAGCGACCGGCAGTCCAGGAAAGTACCTTCCGGAATGGAGTTCATGCCGGCCGGCAGAGTCACCTCGTACAGTCCGCGGCAGCTTTCAAATACCTTGCTGCCCATGCTGGTCAGATGCCCTGGGAGTTCCACTGCAGTCAGACTGGAACAGTAGTAGAAGGCATTGCTGCCGATGTGCGTCAGGCTGTCCGGGAAGTCCACGGCTTCCACGCTGCGGCAGGCATAAAAAGCGCCGGCACAGATGCTGTTCACGCCCGGCCCGATGTATACGGAGGTGATCAGACGTCTGATGGGATACCAGGGAGTTCCGAACGGATCTTCATATTCCGTCATTGCTCCTGTGCCGGTGATGCAGAGCTCACCGGAAGCAGCGTCGAACGACCAGCTCATATTGCTGCCGCATTGGCCGATGAACGGCTGGAAGCGGATGGCCGCGGCATCAGAATAGTCCTCGGCGGTGGAACCGGCATAGCCATAGATGGTCAGACCGGGGCACTGCAGGAACACACCGAGACTGTAATCTCCGATAACGGCATCCGGGTTCAGGATCATCACGCTCTTCAGGGAGCTGCAGTACTGGAAGGCCCTGTCGCGGATTTCCGTCACCCCGGCCGGGATGACCACTTCCTTCAGAGACGTACAGATGCCGAATGCATCGACCCCGATTTTCGCCACGCTGTCCCCAATGGAGATGCTGGTCAGATTGGCGCAGCCATTACACACACCGTCTCCGATACTCGTCACGCCGTTTCCGATCACCACAGATCTGATCCAGCGGTTATCACGGAAACCATCAAACTCGTCTGTGGATATATTATCATCCCACATATCGCCGCTGCCGGTGATATTCAGCACCCCCTCGACCGGGTCCAGAGTCCAGCTCACCTGATCGCCGCAGAAGCCGGACAGACTGCCTATGGACTCAAAGTAACAGTCCGCTTTCCGGGCGAAGGTCTCTGTCGTGGAGGCAGTCCATCCGCGAAACATCAGATCCTGGGGGTACTGGGGAAAGACATTCGAGCCAAAGGTAACATTGGGGCTGAGGATGGTGATACTATAAAGATTCGCGCAGCCCGAGAAAGCAGAATCACCGATAGATGTGACGCCTGCCGGGATTTCAATGTCTTCAATGCCTGTGCAGGCATAGAAAGCCTGATCCCCGATGATCTTTAATCCTTCCGGCATGTATACCTCGGAAAGGCCCTGCATGCCATTGAAGGCGGATCTGCCGATCACAGCCATATTTTTCGGAAGGGTCAGGCTGCTGACATTGTCATTGCCAAAGAAAGCATCCGCGCCGATGGATTCCACTGTATCCGGCAGGTTCAGATGCGACAGATAGCACTCCTGAAAGGCGCCGGCTCCGATGGACAGAAGGCCGTCGGGCAGGGAGATACTGGTCAGGTTGCCGCATTTCCAGAGGAAATAGCTTCCGATGCTGGTCACCCCGGCACCGACTTCCAGCGACCGTATGCTGAGATCACCTTTGAACGGAGAGAGATTGTTGGAATAATTATAATCATACATATCACCGGTGCCGGAAATGGTCAGCCTGCCGGCAGCATTCAGCGACCAGGTAAGGTCCTCGCCGCAGACGCCGTTCGTGTCCGCCAGCGCCGTACCGCAGACAAGTACAGCCAGTACCGCCGCCAGTGCCAGGATGATATACAGTTTTCGCTTCATAACCTGTTTCCTCCTTTTTGTGGTCTGTTTTCCATACGGTCGTCCTCATGGACTACCAGTCCCAGGGCTTTGGCATTCACCGCCAGGTCGATCCGGTTTTTGTAACCGGTTTTTACCAGCATGTTTTCAATATGCCGCTTTACCGTGTGCGGAGAGATATGCAGCTTCTCCGCGATCTCCTCGTTGGTCAGGTTGCGGGTCAGTTCCCGCAGCACCTCCAGTTCCCGCTCGGAGAAGTCCGTCTTTTCCGCGTCCCCGAAGTCCGGGTTGGGCGGGCTGTCCGGGAAAACCCGTTCTCCCTTCATCGTCCGGTCCATGACTTCCGTCAGTGGAACATCCGAGTATTCCTTGAACCAGAAGCTGTCAATTCCGGCTTCCCTGGACTCTTCGATCCACCGGGCTTCGGCAGTAGAGGTAGTCAGGATGATCTTCACCCTGGGGTTGTTCAGATGGATGGTTTTCGCGCATGTGAGGCCGTCCAGCCCGTATTTCATCATCACATCCATGATGACCAGGTCCACGGGATTTGCCATGCAGAAAGCGATGGCCTGCTCTGCGCCGGAAAGGGAGGCCACCAGCTCGTAGCGCCTGCTCATCTGCACCTGGATCTCGAAAAAGCTCCTGGCCACATACTGGTCGTCCACGACGACCACTTTGATCTTTTCTTCCAATCGCACCACCTCCGGAAAAACAGAAAAAAGGCGCAGTTCCTGTCATTCTGATTATACAGGAACCGCGCCGGGTCTGTCATGGGCCGTCCGGCCCATTTTTCTGTGAACTTGGTTAACTAGTTACAATTCACGGTCTCACCGGCTGGGGCTCGCATGTGTTTTCAAGGTGTCTGGCGTCTTGACGGACTGCAGAAGAGCCGACAAACGCCGAAAACACATCGAGCCCCAGCCG
>JAFOJB010000402.1 GCA_017420455.1 Blautia sp. | reverse complement strand
GGAAAGCCCTCTGGCCATGAAGCTTGACATCGATGAATGCTGCATGACAGATAACGAAGATGTCTATGTAAAAAAACTGAAAACCATATTGCTTGAAAAAGCAAAAGGATAATGGCGGAATTTCAATATTCTGCAAATTCCGAAAGCAGCATTTTCCAATTTCTGTCAAAAAGAAGAAATATCATCATATTTCTGCCGATTTATGATGGTTTTTTGCTCCATTTCTTTCTGCTTTTTCTGTATAATAGAACCAGAATAAAACAGACGCACAATAAACCCGCTTCACACTCATTCCAAGGAGGAAACAACTATGGCATTAAAGTTTGGTATTATCGGCCATGGCTTCATGGGACATGAACATGAAAAAATGCTGACGCACTTCGACGGCATCGAAGTGGTCGCAGAATGCGACATCGACCCGGAGCAGATCAAGGATGTCCCGGAGGGCATAAAAGCCTATACAAACGCCTCGGATCTGATCAATGACCCGGATGTACAGGTCGTGCTCATCGCCGCCAACAACAATCAGCACAAAAAGCTGGTGCTGGAGGCCGCAGCTGCCGGTAAGGATATCATCTGCGAGAAGCCTATTGCCCTTTCCATCGCAGATCTCGACGAAATGAACGCTGCCTGTGAAAAGGCGGGCGTGAAATTCACGGTACATCATCAGAGACGTTTCGACCCGGATTTCCGTACCGCAAAGGCTGTATACGATTCCGAAACCCTGGGCAAACCCTACGTGATCAAATCCTGCCTGTACGGCTACAACGGCAACATGCACGACTGGCATGTGTACCTTTCCGAGGGCGGCGGCATGCTGTACGACTGGGGCGTTCATCTCATCGACCAGATGCTCTGGATGATCCCGGAAAAGATCACCAGCGTTTACGCCAATGTCCGCAATGTCATCAACTTCGAGGTAGACGACTATTTCCATATCATGCTTCGCTTCGAGAGCGGCCTTGTAGGCGAGATCGAACTCGGCACCTACTACCTGACCGACCGTGACCACTGGTTCGAGCGCCACTGGTTCCTGGGCGGAGATAAAGGCAGCGCTTACATCGACGGCTTCTTCCCGGAAGGAAAGATCGTCCGTACCGACGGCCTCCTGAAGAACGTAGGCGGACAGCGCACCATGACCGCCGCCGGCCCGACCCGTTCCTTCGGACCGCCGCCTGAAGGAAAGCTCATCATTGAAGAACTTCCGAAGGTAGACACAAAACACGAGGACTATTTCACCAACTATGTAAAAGCCCAGAAGGGTGAGGAAGATTTCATCATCAAGATTCCGCAGACCCGCCGGGTACTTCGTCTCATGGATGCCATCCGGGAATCCGCACGCACCGGAAAATCCGTTGATTTTGAATAATCCTGACACTTTCATTCCTGCACTTATAAAAGGGAGCAGCCTTAGCCGGCTGCTCCCTCTGTTTTTTATCCGGACAGAAAAACCTTCACACGATGATTTTTGCACAGTTCCTTATTTCCGGATCAATCCTTACCTGGTAAGATTCTTTACCCATTTGTATTTCCGGAAACGCAGCATGACCCAGGGAATCTTCCCCACTTCATCCAGGCAGGTACAGGCATAGACCGCAAGGACATGCCAGTGGAACACAAAGGCTCCCAGAAGCGCCAGCGGAATCGCGATGCCCCACATGCATACCGCCAGACTGTACATGTCGAAGATGGTATCTCCTCCTCCGTCCAGAACGCCGTTTATGGTAACGGTATTCACACTTCGTCCGATCATGTAGACGGCCATGATGACCATCATTCCGGTAAGATACCGCTGCGCATCCTCCGTCAGGATCACCATCCTGGTCACCAAAGGCGTGCAGGCCAGCACCAGCAGCATCGACAGGATTCCCACGACCCAGGAAATATTCTTCAGCTTTATTCCGTAAGCCTTGCCCGTATCCAGACGGCCTGCTCCCAGCTCGTTTCCCACAATGATCCCTGCCGCGCTGCCGATTCCGTTGCAGGCGCAGCAGATCAGGTCGCGCACCACCGCCGATACGGAATTTGCCGCCGCGGCGTCTGTCCCCATATGTCCCATAATGGCCGTATAGGAGGTAAATCCGACGCCCCACAACAGCCCGCCGCCGAGGAGCGGAAGGCACTGCCTGATAAAATCCTGCAGGAGCTCTCTTCTTCCTTTGAAAAACCGTTTCCAGTCCGGACGGATATATGTCTTCCGGCTGGTAAGCGCAATGCAGACCAGAAGCTCCACGACGCGGGAAATGGTGGTGGCCAGGGCCGCCCCTCTGGAATGCAGCGCCGGCAGTCCGAACAGCCCGAAGATGAATACGGCGTTCAGGCCGATATTGATCAGTACTGCCATACTGCTGATCACGGCGCTGGGACTCACATGGTCCGTTACCTTCATCATGGTCAGGTAGCACTGGGAAATACCTGTCAGCAGATATGACCAGCCCGCGATGCGAAGATACCCGCTGCCGATCCGGATCAGCTCCATATCCGACGCGAAAATATGCATCAGCGCCTCCGGAATCAGCTCACAGGCGGCAAAAAAGAGGATGGAGATCAGCCCGGCAAACCGGAGCATCAGGTTGAACAGTTCCTGCAGAGTTTCCCTGTCCCCCTTCCCGAAATACTGGGCGCCGAGGATCGCCCCCGCCATCGTGACGGAAGCGAGGAACATGTTCTGGACAAACTGGATCTGCGTCGCCAGGGAAACCGCCGTCATCTCATTCTGGGCGATCCGTCCCAGCATCAGGGCGTCTCCTGCCGCGACGGCGGCCAGCATCAGGCTCTGAAGGGCGATGGGAAACGCGATCGTGAACAGCTTCCTGTAAAATTGTCTGTTGTCGTACATCGTAATCGTAATTCCTTTCCTGTCAGGAGCTGTCGAAAAAGGCTTTGCATCTTGCCTTTCCTTTCCGCAGCTCCTTATTTCTGGTCCATCATCGCGGTAATGATCTCCGGGTATCTCCTCTCACAGGTTTTCCGGTCGATGATGCCGAAGAGTTCCCCCTGTCCTTCAAAGGCTCCGTTGTCCCACCAGAGAACAGGAATTCCGTATGCCAGGGCACGGGCGGTGAAGTAGGCGGCGTGCTCTGTCCGGGAAGAAAGATTCCCATTCTTGTCCCGGGAACCCATCTCGTCCAGAAGCACCGGCGTCCCCTCCTTTACAAACCTGTCATACAGGCGGCCCAGGATCGCATCGATATCCCGGGTGCTGGAAACCTGGCTCATGTCGAAGACATCGGTGCCCGCCTCGTTGAGGGCAAAATCGTAGGGAGTATAGGCGTGGACCGTGACCATCAGGCGGTGGTCATTTTCCGGAAGATCCTCCGGAAGCGAAAAGGCATCGCACAGAGCCCCGTCGGGACTGGCGGCATAGCCGGGACAGGAAAGATATCTGGTACGGTTTTCCCCTCCTGCGCTTCGCACGGAGTCCACAAACACCTGGTTCAGCCGGTTGATGCACTCCAGAGCGTCCCGGATCTCCTGGTCCGCCATGTTCACGCTCCATTCAGAGGCATGTCCCACCAGCCGCGGCTCGTTCATACCCTCGAAGATCAGATGATCCCCATAAGCGGCGAACCGCTCTGCCGCCTGCTGCCAGATCCTGCGCACAAACTTCTCTGACTGTTCCAGATGCGCGCTGTCCGGATACAGGCAATGCACGTTTTCGTCATTGTCGTGATGGATGTTCAGGATGACGTACAGCCCCTCCTGCATTCCATAATCCACAATCTCCTGTACCCGGTCAAGCCAGGCCGGCGAGATATTGTAATCCCTGTCCACATGGTTGTGCCAGGATACCGGGAGCCGAAGCGAGGTAAACCCGGCTTCCTTTACGGCATGGATCAGCTCCGGCGTGGTCTTTACCGGCTGCCATGCGGTTTCCGTGAAGGTGTCGTCGAAGGCCGGCTCCTGATCCACCGAAAGCAGAAAGCCGCTGCCGGTAAACGCATCGAGCGTATTTCCCAGGTTCCAGCCGATCCCAAGCCCCGCCGCGAAACGGATCGCCCCGGTATCCGGAAGCTCCTTCTTCCTCAGATCCACCTTCCATGAAGTATTCTCCTGCTTCATCTGCGCCTCCTCCGGCATCTGCGCCGCTTTGATCTGAATAT
>JAFOJB010000401.1 GCA_017420455.1 Blautia sp. | reverse complement strand
TGTGGTCAATCGTCGATGAACTGTACCTTACCCTGGAACAGGCAGGAGGGAAACTGTGAAATGGAATTGAATCGTTTCCTCGACTGTGGTAACATTGAAAAGGATTTCACTGCAGGGCAAGGGAATCGGAATTGTTTGACATGGTCCTGATATAGAAAAGGAAGGCAGCATCCGAAAAACCTGTTTTGTCCATGAAAGGAGGGCAGTATATGGAAAAGAAAATTATCGTCGCATATACTGAACTTACAGAAAATAATAAAGAAAAGATCAGGAAAACCGCTGGCAGATACGGATATGCGGCGCGGTTTTTTCCTTCCGCGAAGGAAGCAATTCCGGATGCTGCAGATGCGGAGATCGTCTATGGACAGGGGACAGAGCTTTTTCTGGCGGCAAAGGAAGCAAAGTGGTTCTGCAGCGGCGCTGCAGGAGTGGATTTCGCCTATCGCGGCGGGAAACCTCTGCGGACGGATCTGCTGCTCACAAATTCCAGGGGTTCTTATGGCGTGACCATCTCCGAGCATATCTGCATGGTCCTTCTGGAGCTGCTTCGAAGACAGATGGATTATGAAAAGATCGTGAAGGAGAAAAAATGGGTCAGAAATCTGCCGGTCCGTTCTATCCGGGGCAGCAGGATCACCATATTGGGAACAGGAGACCTGGGGAAGGAGGCGGCAATACGTCTCCGCGGATTTGTGCCTTTGTGCATTACAGGCGTAAACCGAAGCGGTGTATGTACGGAAGGGGCATTTGACAGGGTCTGTACGGTGGAAGAGCTGGAGAAACTCCTTCCGGTTACGGATATTCTGATCATGTGTCTTCCTGGTACCAGAAGGACGGAAGGGCTGTTGTCCCGGGAAAGGCTTGAGATGCTTCCCTCCCATGCGGTGCTGGTCAATGTGGGGCGGGGCAGCGCAGTCGACCAGACCGCGCTGGCAGAGCTGCTGACGGAAGGCAGGCTTGCAGGCGCTGCCCTGGATGTATTTGAAACAGAGCCCATCCCGGAAAATGATTTCATCTGGGACTGCAGAAATCTTCTGATCACGCCCCATATAGCCGGAAATATGACTTTGGAATATACCGTAGAGAAAAATGTGGAGCTTTTCTGCAGGGATCTGGAAAATTACTGTGAAGGCAGAAAGCTGGAGCGTCTGGTAGATCTTGAGGAAGGGTATTAAGAAGAGCAGAGGAAAGCGTATTCCTTATACCGGTAAGCGGAAGCAGAGATACCGGACCCAGAGGAAAATGACAGAAAACGGAGAATTAGTAAAATGGCAGATGTGTATGATTTGATCATCATAGGAGCGGGGCCTGCAGGCCAGTCGGCGGCAATTTATGCCGCCAGGGCCAGGCTCTGCACGCTCTGGATCGACAGCAGCTTTATCCAGGGGGGACAGATCGCGGACAGTGCTCTGGTGGACAACTATCCGGGGCTTCCGGGCCGTTCCGGACAGGAACTGGGAGAGCTGCTGGCAGAGCACGCGAAAAAGCTGGGAATGGAGCCTGTGCGGGAAAAGGTCCTTTCTGTTGCAGAGACGCAGGAAGGGGAAGCAGGTTTTTCCGGACGCTGTAAGATCATCAGAACAAAGAAAAATGAGTATCTGGCGAAGACGCTGATCTATGCCGCGGGAGCTTCCCACAGAAAGCTTCAGATTCCGGGAGAAGAGAAGTTTTCCGGAATGGGGGTTTCGTACTGCGCTACCTGCGACGGCGCGTTTTATAAGGAGATGAACGTCGCAGTGGTCGGCGGAGGCAATACGGCCTGCGAGGAGGCGCTGTTCCTTTCCAGGCTGTGCAGGAAGGTTTATCTGCTGCATCGAAGAGCTTCCCTGAGAGCGGACAATATTCTGCAGGAGCTGGTGATGAACACAGAGAACATCGAGATCCTGTGGAATACCAGGCCGCAGGAGATTGTCGGGGAGGACGCGGTAAAGGGAATCCGTATTTCAAAGGGGCTCCCGGAAGCGGCAGAGGAAACCTTTCTGCCGGCAGAGGGTGTGTTTATTGCCGTGGGAATGGAGCCGAATTCCGGACTGCTGAAAAGCCTTGTGAAGCTGGATGAAGCCGGCTATATTGCCGCAGGGGAAGACTGCGCGTCTTCGGCAGAAGGAATTTTTGCGGCGGGCGATGTCAGGACAAAGCAGCTTCGCCAGGTAGTGACGGCAGTCTCTGACGGGGCAAACGCCGTGGCGTCCGTCTGCAGGCTGCTGCGGACCGTCCGGGGCCGCATGCGTTTTCAGAGTGTCTGATGTCCTGACGGATTTCAGAAGGATTTTTGTCCCCGGCCAAAGGGCTTTGCGTCCTGCAGACGCGGACAAGGTTCTTCTGCAGCAGTATAATCGGAATATTCAGAATCGGGTTCCGGGCAGGGGAGAATGACTTCGGATGAGTTTGGACAAGTTTCACAAATAATAAGAAAAAATTAAAATTGTTTCAAAATTGTGAACCGAGTTATCCACATTCTGGCCTTCAGACAACCCTTGAAAACACAGTTATACACAAAGTTATCCACATTATCCACCAAAAAAACGGTTTTCCACTGGTTTTCCACAAGAAGAAATGAAAACAGGTGTTTTGGTGAATAAGCATAAATTTAAAAAATGTGACAGAAAAATAAAAAAACATCTTGACAGGACAAATCACACAAACTTTCAGATAATAATACAAGTTTAATTAAAATATCTGAAAAAGAAGGAAAGGACAACGAAACCCTATGAGGCTGAGAAATATACCAGGGGCAAAGGAAGAAATGGTGAGGAGCCCATATGTAGTGGATGAGCCGCAGCAGTACCGTGGGAACTGGGAGGAACGGTTCCCGGGAGGAAAGGGACGTCCGCTGCACATAGAAGTGGGAATGGGAAAGGGGAGATTCCTTATGGAGCTTTCTGCCCTGAACCCGGAGATCAATTATCTGGGAATTGAAATGTACAGCAGTGTGCTTCTGAGGGCACTCCAGAAGAGAAGCGAGCTGGAGGAACAGGGAAGGGACTGCTCCAATCTTCTGTTCGTGCGGGAGGACGCCCGCCTTCTCCCGGAAATCTTCTCAGAGAATGAAGTGGAAAAAATCTATCTGAACTTTTCGGATCCCTGGCCAAAGGCCAGACATGATAAAAGAAGACTGACCTCCAGGGAATTTCTTTCCCGCTATGAAAAGATCCTGGTTCCGGGAGGAATCGTAGAATTCAAGACAGATAATCAGCCGCTGTTCGATTTTTCGCTGGAGGAAGCCAGAGAATCCGGCTGGGCGGTCCTTGCCTTTACCAGGGACATTCATCATGACCCGGAGCTGCTCCGGGGAAATGTGATGACGGAGTATGAAGAAAAGTTCAGCGCAGAGGGGAAACCGATCTGTAAAATGATCATTCAGAAAATAAAAAAAAGTATTGACATTCCACCAACGGAGTAGTAGAATACCATTTGTTGAGACGGAACGAAAGTTCTTCAACATAATAAGCGCCTTTAGCTCAGTTGGTAGAGCACCTGACTCTTAATCAGGGTGTCCAGGGTTCGAGCCCCTGAAGGCGCATGAAAGTATCGTTTCTGGCATAAATGAGAATGCCGGGGACGGTGCTTTTTTTATTTCTGTAGAAACTGAACCGCAGTCCTGCAGGCGCGGATCAGGGTTCTTCTTTTAATTTGGGCTATTAAAAATGAAGGGAATATAGTACAATGGAGTTACGGATCACTCCGGTGCAGAAAGACATTGTGCATTCACATTCATGCATCCACGTTTATGGAAACGTACTCCTGCGCCGGAGTCATTGATGAGAGAAGGAAAGGGATATAATTCAAGGAAAGGGATATAATTCTATGAAGAAAAATGGTATTTTGACGGCTCTGCTTCTGTTATGGGGGCTTTTGCTGTTCACGGTTCCTGCCCGGGGGGCCGCCGTGGGAAGCGTGGCGGTGGAAAAGGTGACGAACGAGAAAAGCGGAGTCCGGATCACCTGGAAGGAAGCAGTGAATGTGGAAGGCTATAAGGTTTTCCGCCGGGAAGGAGAAAGCGCGTGGAAATGGGTCAAAACCATCAGTGACAAGAGCGTCCTCACCTGTACGGATACGAAGGCGGAGAATGGAAAACTGTATTATTATACCGTAAGAGGGTTTATCGGGAGCAGGCTGGGAAGCTATAACAAGACAGGCCTCCCCATTTTCCGTCTCCGCAAGCCGAACGGAATCGGCAGTATCGCCAGCAATGCGGCGGGAGCGGTAACCCTGACCTGGCCCAAAAACGGTGCGGCCACAGGGACTCAGGTGGCTTATTCCAGAAATAAATCCTTTTCCGATGCAGCGAGGGTGAAAATCCTGGGAAGCAAGAGCAGCTCGGTCACGATCAATAATCTGGAACAGGGAAAGACGTATTATTTTAAGGTCCAGTATTACAGGACGGTCGGGAAAAAGAATTATTTCAGCTCCTTTTCTACCGTAAAGAGGGTTGACGTAAAAAAGGAAAATGATAAGGACCTGATCCGCAGCGCGTATTATGAGCTGGGATCAAGGTATCTGGGGTCTTCGGGCGTTGTGTTTTCGGTATATGATATGGATGGAAACGGTATTCCGGA
This sequence comes from Blautia sp., assembly GCA_017420455.1. Lineage (GTDB taxonomy): Bacteria > Bacillota > Clostridia > Lachnospirales > Lachnospiraceae > Blautia_A. The sequence continues at coordinate 5,722 of JAFOJB010000401.1, read as the reverse complement.
ATTCTTCGCAGGAACAGGGAATTATCATCATCCGGATACGCTGCAGCCCGGCTCAGCGCTGGATGTGTATACCTACAGAAGCGGAGCCGCTGTCTATATCGGCGAAATGCTCTATGAGAATCTGTCCTCGAAAGGAAACCAGGTGCTCAGCGCGAACGGAGAAGGGGGCTATATTCTCTATGAACTGCGGGGCGGCTACCTGGCTCTGGTCAGGGATGTTTCCTATGCCCTTTCCGGGACCCAGAGCGTCATCTATTTTTATTTCTACGAAAATGAGCTTCCGAATTTCAGAGAAATCTCCATGTCCGGCAGAATAAAGGCGAAAGAACAGCTGGCAGAATATCTGCTGACAATGATCTGAAAGAACCCGGCGCGGCGGCTGGGATCTGTCCTGCCGCAGCTGCTGCCATCCGGCAGCAATGTATGTCGTATTTCTTACGAATAAGGATTGAGACAGTTATTTCTGTCTCAATCCCAAGAGGAGTGAAGAAAAAGATGCCTCTTCTTTATTTTTTCTTATGGATCGTTTTGAATGGAAGGGTTACCCCGGAGCTGATTGTTTTTGGAATCCTGATCTCCGGCGGAGCCTGCGCTTTCACCTACAGGGTGTTTGACTATTCTCCGCGGAACGATCTGTTTTTTTTCAGAAATTTCCCGGTTTTTCTGCTCTATTTCCTGAATCTGATTCTTGAGATCCTGAAAGCCGCCTTCCTTGTGATGTCCCTGGTTTTTGAGGCGGAGGATCCGGAGCCGGTGATCGTGGAGTTCCACTCCGGCTTTTCCAGGAACCTGCAGAATGTCCTGCTGGCAAATTCCATTACCCTGACTCCCGGTACGATTACGATCATACAGGAGGGAGATCATTTTGTGGTGCACTGCCTGAGAAGAGAGTACGCGGAGGGGATAGAGAATTCTTCCTTTGTCCGTATTCTCCGGAGGCTGAAGTAGTATGTGCAGCGGCTTTTTTCCTGTTGAAAATCCTGCTGATCGGGAGTTGTTCGCATGAGTATTGAAAAAGCATATCAAATTTTGTTCCTGACGGCCCTGATCTGGTTTGCCTTTCTGATCTTTGCCATGCTGGTCCGGTCCGTTATGGGACCGCGTATCACGGACCGCCTCCTTTCCATCAATATGATCGGAACCATGGTGATCAGCTGTATTGTGATACTTTCCAGGCTGTCAGGCGAAGCCTATCTGGTGGATGTGGCGCTGATCTACGCCATGATCAGCTTCATCGCTGTCCTTGTCATGGCGATGATCTATATTCCCTCCGGAAAGAGAAGAGCGAGATTTTCCGAAGATGCGCTTCTGGAATACCGGCTGGAGAAGGAAAAAACGGCCGGATATCAGAGGGCGAAAGATGGTGAAAAAGCAGAAAATATAACTGGCGCCGAAGGCATGGCAGACGACGAGGCAGAAAGGAAGGCCGAAGGTATGGCAGACGATGAGACAGAAGGGAAGGCCGCAGGGACGTACGGAACGAAAGGGAAGGCCGCGGGGACCTGCGAGGCGGAAACAGGCTCTGACGGGGCCTCTTCAGAAGAGGAGGGATAAGATGATCGTGGAATGGATCCGCTTTTTTCTGACGGCTCTTTTTCTTTTGACGGCGCTGGTTTGCTTTACGATGGCTGTCATTGGAGCCAACCGGTTCGGTTATGTCCTTAACCGGATGCATGCCGCGGGGATCGGGGATTCCCTTGGCCTTCTCTGTGTGCTTCTGGCTGCGGTTATTTCGGACGGCCTGAATATGGACAGCCTGAAGCTGCTTCTGCTGATCTTCTTCATGTGGTTTACCTCTCCGGTATCATCACATTTCCTGAGTCAGATCGAGTATTATACAAACCCACATCTTTATCGGAATACGGACAGAAAATTCGAGGATCCGTCTTCACATCGACCGGATGGATCCGCAGACTGAGAGATGGGATGCATTTTGGAAAAGGAATGGAGGAAAATGAGATAATGACAGGCACATTCCGGGTAATCCTGCTGATCCTTCTGATCATCTGCGCCATTGCCGTAAATCTTACCGGAAACCTGATCCAGGCGGTAGTGATCTTTATGTCCTACAGCTCCATTATGTGTATTATCTGGATCCTGATGGAGTCGCCGGATCTTGCCATCACGGAGGCGGCCGTCGGAGCCGGAATCAGCGGGACATTGTTTCTGATGACCCTGAGAAAGATCCGTACGGAGACCTCCAAAGAGGAATTTCTGCCGAATCCTGTTGAAGGACCGGACAGAGAGGAAGAGGAAAGGTACGAGACCCGAAGCATGGACGGGGAAGAGCTTCGGCCGGAAATTCTGCCGGAGGAGCCGGGGCAGCAGCCGGAGGAAGAAAAATGAGGGAATGGTTTGAACATTGGCTTTCCGGGGATGTGGACGTGATGGAAAACATCATGGACGCAGCGGAGGTTCCGGATATCCCGCGGGAAATCATAAAAGAACAGAATAAAAGCTTCCGTGAGGAAGTGTATGGAAGGCAGCATACGAAGGAAGCAATACAGGCGGAACAGAGAGGGTTCTATCTTCTGTACAGGGTCGTCGCCATAGCCAGCTGTATTGTGCTGATCGGAGCTCTTCTGTATACGGTGGCAAATCTGCCCGACTACGGGCAGGAAAATCCCCGTACTGTGGAAGTGGTAAAGCGTTATGTAGAGCAGGGGCTGAAGGAAACAGGGGCCATAAATATCGTGGCCGGAATGATCCTGGATTACAGAGCCTTCGATACGCTGGGGGAATCCCACGTACTGTTTACCGCGCTGGTGTGTGTGATGATCCTCCTTGGCAGGGACAAAAAGAATATGCGCGCCGGCTATGAGGATTATTATAAGATCTCCCGGGATGCCTATTTTGACATTTCCCATGATTCCATCATCAGAACGGTGGGAACCCTGATCCTGCCATGTATTCTTCTGTTCGGGACCTACGTGCTGCTGAACGGACAGAACGGTCCGGGCGGAGGCTTTTCCGGCGGAGCGCTCCTGGGGGCGGCCATGCTCATCTTTTCCGCTGCCTTCGGACTGCAGGACGCCGACAGGCTTATTTCCAGAAGAGCCATCATGGCTATCATCAGTGTCTCGCTGACCTTTTACAGCTTCGCCAAGGGCTATGTCTTTTTTACGGGCGCCAACGGGATTGAGAACCACATCCCGAAGGGGACTCCGGGAGCGATCTTAAGCGGCGGGCTGATCCTGCCTCTGGATATTGCGGTGGGAATGGTTGTAGCCTGTATTATGTTCGGATTTTTCAGTCTTTTTAAGAGAGGGAGTATCGGCGGTGATTGAACATCTTCTGATCAACAATGAAGAGGCGGCAGCGGTCATCCTGTTCGGGATCGGCTTTACCATGCTTTTGTTCCAGAGAAATCTGATCAAAAAGCTGATCGGGATGAATATCATGGATTCCGGAGTCTTTCTTTTTCTGGCATCCATGGGTTATATCGAGGGACGAAAGGCACCTGTCATCGTGGATGGGGTGCAAAGTACGCAGAATTATATCAATCCGGTCCCTGCCGGCCTGGTGCTTACAGGAATCGTGGTTTCCGTTTCGGTGACGGCCATCATGCTTTCTCTGACCGTGCGGCTCTATAAACGATACCATACGCTGGATCTGGACAGGATCTATGTATTGTCCAGGCATCAGACGGAGGACAGATAAGTGAACTTTATCGCCAATTTTCCGTTATTTACCATTGTACTGAGCCTGTTTTCCGGTGTCCTCTGCTTTATGCTGAAAGGGAAAACAGCCAGATGGTATACTGTTTTTTATGAGGTTTTCCTGATCGTCCTGGTGCTGTCTGTCCTGGGCTATACGCTGCATACCGGTACTTCTTTCACCTATCCGATGGGAGAATTTCCAGCGCCCTGGGGAAATGAGATCCGTGCCGGCGTTCTGGAAGCCCTGATGGCAGCCGCCTTTCTGGTGATCCTGCTGTGCTCTGTCCTGGCGGGAGCGAGGTTTATCGACCTGGACCTGGACAACAGCAAGGTGAACCTTTATTATTCGCTGGTGAATCTTATGACAGCTGCCCTGATGGCGCTTGTCTGGACCAACGATCTGTTTACGGGGTATGTTTTTCTGGAAATCCTCACGCTCACAAGCTGCGGTGTGCTGATTGTCCGCGAAATCGGACGGACGACTCTGGCCGCCGTGAGGTACATGATCCTGAACCTGCTGGGATCCGGCCTCTTCCTTCTGGGAGTTGTGCTGTTATATGATCTGACGGGACATCTTCTGATGGTGCCCATGCAGCAGGCGGTGGCAGAGCTTTCCCGGGACAGTACCGTCCTGCCCGTCCTTACGATCACGGCGGGGATCCTGACCATAGGTCTTTCCATCAAGAGCGGCCTGTTTCCCTTCCATTTCTGGATGCCGGATACATATGGCTGGGCGACGCCCACCTCGGCGGCTCTTTTGTCGTCCCTGGTATCGAAGGCTTACATTTTTCTTCTGCTGAAGATCTATTACCGGGTTTTCGGGTTTGAAGTGATCGAGCGGATGCCTGTCAGAAATGTGCTTCTGGTACTGGGAGTCTGCGGGATCATCGTCGGCTCTCTGCAGGCGATTTATGCCAATAATCTCAACCATATGGTAGCCCTTTCTTCGGCGGCTCAGATCGGTTATATCTACATGGGAATCGGACTTGGAGGACTGGCCGGGTACACGGCGGCTTTATTCCATATGCTGGCCCATGCGCTTACCAAATCTGCGCTGTTTCTCACTACCCCCAGGCTTTCCGAGGTTTCCGGAGGGAGCCTTCTCTTTAAAAAGCTGCAGGGGAGCGGCCTGAAGGACAAAAGGGCCGGGGCTTTCTTTACGGTCAATGCGCTGTCCATGATCGGCATCCCTGTTTTTGCCGGATTCTCTTCGAAGCTGCAGTTCGGTCTTGCGGCGGTTGGGTCTCTCAGCTGGAAAAAGATCGTCGTGGTGATGGTGGCTCTGGCCATAAGCTCTATGCTGAACGCCATCTATTTCATCCGGACGACGGTCCGGATCTATGCGCTGCCGGAGGAAGAGCCTGATGACAGGCAGCAGGCAGTGGCGCCGGAATCTGCCGGTAACGGTGGGAAACCGGGGAAGAATTCCGGCGTGTACAGTGCGGCGGCGGAGGAGGATCCTGCCGGCAACGGTGCAGCACAGGAGGATCCTGCCGGGGTGGAGTCTGTCCCGGGGAAAGTCAGGGACATGTATGTTGTGCCTATGCTGGTGCTTACAGGAGGAAATGTGTTTCTGGGGCTGTTCTCCTGGGTAATTGTGGAGCTGATCCACACGGGGCTGGGTATGTTCGGAGTATAAGGAGGTAATCATGCTTATCATCGCAGCAATTCTTTTCCCGATGATCGCCGGGACGGCGGTTTCGGTGTGTGGGTTTTCCAGTGAAAAAAAGCGGAATATCTGGTACATACTTGTGCTTGCCGGAACCGATCTGCTCTTTGGCCTGTGCATGGCTTATGGGAAGGAGATTACCCTGTTTCGACTGACCGACAAAGCAGAGATGGCCTTTATGCTGGATTCTTTCGGGCGTATCGTTCTTCTGGCGGTGATGGTCCTGTATACAGCGGTATGCTTTTATGCTTTTGAATATATGAAGATGGAAGAAAGGCCCAATGTGTTTTTCGGGTTCTACTTTGTCTCCATGGGCGCTCTGGCAGCAGTCTGCATGTCTGCAAATCTGATCACCCTGTATTTTTGCTTTGAACTGGCTACCCTTTCTTCCGTG
>JAFOJB010000400.1 GCA_017420455.1 Blautia sp. | reverse complement strand
TTTTATGTCCGTGCCGAATATCCTATCGCTGTAAAACGTCTCCGCATTGCCATTGCCCAGGCAAGAGAGCTGGGGCTTCTCGGCGAACATATTCTGGGAACGGATTTCAGCTTCGACTGTCATCTGCGTCTCGGCGCCGGAGCCTTTGTCTGCGGTGAAGAGACAGCGCTTCTGAACTCCATTGAAGGGAAACGCGGCATGCCCAGGCCCAGGCCTCCGTTCCCCGCGGTAAAGGGACTCTGGGGCAAGCCTACCATCATCAACAATGTAGAGACCCTGGCCTGCGTACCCTATATCCTGCGGGAAGGCGCATCGAAATTCGCGTCAGTGGGAACGGAAAAGTCCAAGGGAACCAAGGTTTTCGCCCTGGGCGGAAAGGTCAACAACGTCGGACTTGTGGAGGTTCCGATGGGTACTACTCTTCGGGAGCTCATCTATGATATCGGCGGCGGAATTCCGGACGGCAAGAAGTTCAAGGCCATCCAGACCGGCGGTCCTTCCGGCGGATGTCTTACCGAAGAATTCCTGGACGAGCCCATCGATTTCGACAATCTGGTAGCCAAGGGATCCATGATGGGCTCCGGCGGCGCGATCGTCATGGACGAAGACAACTGCATGGTGGATGTGGCGAAATTCTACATGGAATTTATCTGCGATGAATCCTGCGGAAAGTGTTCTCCCTGCCGGATTGGAACCAAGCGTATGCTGGAGATCCTTACCCGCATTACAGAAGGGAACGGGGTCATGGAGGATCTGGACGAACTGGAAGAGCTGAGCCAGACCGTGAAGAAAAACTCTCTGTGCGCTCTCGGACAGACGTCCGCCAATCCGGTCAATTCAACCCTGCACCATTTCTGTGATGAATATCTGGCACATATTGTGGAAAAGAGATGTCCTTCTCATGTCTGCAAGAACCTGATGGAATACTATATTGATCCGGATATCTGTATCGGCTGCGGTCTCTGCCACAAAGGATGTCCGGTGGACTGCATCAAAAAGACAGACTATATCGCGCCCGGCCACAAGCTGGCTTCCTTCCACATCGATCCTTCAGTCTGCGTGAAGTGCGGTTCCTGCTTCACTGTATGCCGAGTTCACGCGATCAGCAAACGATAAACAGGAGGAATGGAATATGTCAGTCGTAAATATAAAAATCGAAGGAATTCCGTATCAGGTGGAAGAAGGCCTGACGATTCTGGAAGCCGCCAAATCCTGCGGCTATGAGATTCCCTCGCTGTGCGCTTTCAACCATGGGGAATGCAATTCCGGTTCCTGCCGTGTCTGTCTTGTCGAGGCAACCGGAGCCAGAGGGCTTGTGGCCAGCTGCGTCTATCCGGTAGCGGAAGGGATGGAAATCCGGATCAATACCCCGGCGGCAAACGAAGCAAGAAAGCGCAGTGTTGAGCTTCTTCTTTCCAACCACAGCCAGAACTGCCAGCAGTGCGATAAGAACGGACAGTGTGAGCTTCTCTATGTCGCCCAGCTTACCGGCGCCAGAGAAAATGCTTTCAAAGGCGAGCATTCCGAAACCTTTATCGATACCCTGGCTCCCGGTCTGGTCCGGGATACATCCAAATGCATCCTCTGCGGAAGATGCATCGCGCGATGCGAGAACGCCCATGGTCTCGGGATCCTGGGATATGAAAACCGGGGCTTCCGGACCATCGTATCTCCTGCGGAGAACAGAAGCTTCGCGGATTCTCCCTGCATCCAGTGCGGGCAGTGCGTGAGCGTATGTCCTACCGGAGCGCTGATGGAGCATTCAGAGATCGACAAGGTGGACGAAGCCTTCCGTCAGGGGAAGCATGTCATCGTACAGGCAGCTCCTGCCGTCCGCGCCGCTCTGGGCGAGGAGTTCGGATATCCCATCGGGACTCCTGTTACCGGCAAAATGATCGCTGCGCTCCGCCGTCTTGGCTTTGAGAGAGTATATGATGTGAACTTCGGCGCCGATCTTACCATTATGGAAGAGGGAACGGAGCTGCTGAACCGTCTGAACAACAATGGCGTTCTCCCCATGATCACCTCCTGCTCTCCGGGCTGGGTCAATTATGCAGAATATAACTACGGAGATCTGCTTCCTCATCTGTCCAGCTGCAAATCGCCTCACCAGATGCAGGGAGCTGTCATAAAGTCCTATTGGGCAGAAGCGCATGGCATCAGGCCGGAAGATATCTTCGTGGTATCGGTAATGCCCTGCGTCGCCAAGAAGTATGAAAAAGAACGGGAACAGGAAAAGGTGGACGGAATTCCGGATGTGGACGCCGTCATTACCACCAGAGAGCTGGCCAGGATGATCCGCCGGAGCGGCATGCTGTTCCGCCGTCTTCCGGAGGAAGAATGGGATCAGGACATCATGGGCGACTATTCCGGAGCCGGCGTCATCTTCGGTGTGACCGGCGGTGTGATGGAGGCTGCTCTGCGTACCGTGTACTTTAAGCTGACCGGTAAAGAAAAAGACCGCATCACCTTTGAAGAGGTGCGCGGCCACGATGCAGGCATCCGTGAGGCTTCCATCGATATCAACGGTACCGTTGTCCGGGTAGCCATCGCTTCCGGCATGCGCTCCGCGCGTGTCCTGCTGGATGAGATCCGGGAAGGGAAATCCCCGTATCAGTTCATCGAGATCATGGGATGTCCCGGCGGCTGTATCAACGGCGGCGGCCAGCCCTATGTGCGGCCGGTGTTCCTGCCCAACGAGGAAGACAATATCCTGGATACCTACAAAGAGAAACGGGCGAAGGCGCTGTACTCCGAGGACGAACGCCAGACAGTACGTCAGTCCCACAACAACCCGCAGATCATTGAGCTCTACGAGAAATACCTGGGCGAGCCCAACTCCCACAAAGCCCATAAGCTTCTGCATACCAGCTATGCCGCAAGGGAACGTTTCTCCTGAGCCGGAGGATGATATGGCTTCTGCGTCCTGCTTCCGGCAGGGGAAGGAAGTAAACCTTCTCCCGCAGCGCCGGGGAAACAAAGCTGGTTTTTGCAGTACCGGAGAAACAAAGCTGGTTTTTGCAGCGCCGGGGGAGCAAAGCTGCTTTTTGCAGTACCGGAAAGAAGCTGTTTTCACTGTGACGCATAAGGAGCTGGGGATATAACAGAGCCTGAAAATGAAAGAAGGACCTTCGGTATAAAAGCCGAAGGTCCTTCTTTCATTTGATCCTTACTCAGCTGCTTTGTTCCATACAGGCTTGTATGCAGCGTATTCCTTCTTCTTCTCGTCAAGAAACTCTTTCTTTTCCATCAGGATGGGGATGCAGATCCGCATCATCTCACCGATCTCGGCGTGGTGTTCATTCAGGCCGACAAGGGTGTTTCTGGCGCGCTTCACTTCGGATACCGGGAAAACGATCTTCATCTTTCCGTCTTCCAGAGTCACCTTGCCGTGGCTGCCGCAGACTGCGCAGGTGACGGTATCCGTGCCGTCCACGGTCATCATGTTCAGATGACATGTGGGACATGTGCCTTCTTCGCCGAACCAGGTGGTTTCGTCATAGGGAACGCCAAGATTGGCTGCCAGGTTCTCGCCCATCTTGAAGACATCCTCCATCATCGGCGGATCCAGGAAGGGGCTGGTCTTGCGGCCCTGGTCGTTGGCGTTGATCTGGCCGACCACCTTCATGGCCTGGGAGCAGCTGAACAGATGCATCATCGGAAGGCCCATTCCGGTCCAGTCCGGAGTCCATGCGCCGCCGACAGCAATATA
>JAFOJB010000399.1 GCA_017420455.1 Blautia sp. | reverse complement strand
GGATCTGTATACCTGTCTTGCCAGCGGCGGCACGCTCTGCCCGCTGGACAAGAAGACCCAGGGAGACTACAGGGCGCTGTTCGAGAGGATCCAGAAGATCAACCCTTCTGTCTGGGTTTCCACGCCTTCTTTTGCGGAAATCTGCCTGGCGGACCCGAAATTCGACGGAAAAATGGTGCCGGAGCTCTCGGTTTTCCTCTTTTGCGGGGAAAGGCTTACCAATACTACGGCGAGAAAGCTGATCGACAGGTTCCCCCGCGCCAGAGTGATCAATACCTACGGCCCCACGGAATCCACCGTCGCCATGACGGAGGTGGAGATCACCCGGGAACTTTGTGAGAGAGAGGATCCCCTCCCGGTGGGGCGGGTAAAGCCCGGCTCTTTTGTGAAAATCCTGAAGGAGGACGGTACAGAGGCTCCCGAGGGGGAGAGCGGCGAGATCGTGATCCTGGGGGATACCGTTTCCACGGGCTATTTCCGCCAGAAGGAGCTGACGGACGCGGCCTTCTTTGAGGTGGATGCAGGAAAACTCCGTGCCTACCGCACCGGCGATGAAGGCTTCATGAAAAACGGGATGCTGATGTATAACGGACGGATCGACCTGCAGGTGAAGCTCCATGGCTACCGCATCGAGCTGGGGGATATCGAAAACAACCTCTTGCGTCTTCCGCAGGTGAGCCAGGCCTGTGTGGTGCCCTCCATCCGGGAGGGCAAGGTAAACAGCCTTACCGCCTATGTAAGCCTGTACGGGGGAGAACCGGCACCGGAGGGAGAGGACCATGGCAAAGCCCAGAGAAGGAAGGCAGCGGAGCTGAAGGAAGCTCTTCGCCAGTATCTGCCGGATTACATGATCCCGAAAAAGATCTCTTTTCTGGATAAGATTCCCATGACCATGAACGGAAAAGCAGATCGAAAGAAGCTTATGGAGGAGACGAAGAGATGACGCTGTTTCAGGATGTTGCATTTTTCGTCTTGCTGGCCGTGCTCCTGGTCCCTGCGTTTTTTCTGGGACTGACGGAGGAAAAGAGAGGATCGGGTAACACAAGAGCCTGGTATATCCTGGCGGCATCGGTACTGTTTGACGCACTGGCCATCGGCCGGGATCCGGAGCATATCCTTTTTTTTCTGCTGTATCTTCTGTGGGAGACACTCACGGTATCTGTGTATGTCCGTATAAGACAGAAGAGCGGGAGAAAGGGAAAAATCTACGCCGTCTTTCTGATCCTTTCCATCGTGCCGCTGGTGCTTTCCAAGGTATCCGGGTTTTTCCCGGTCCACCTGTTCCAGGTCCTGGGGATCTCTTACCTGACCTTTAAATCGGCCCAGGTAGTGATCGAGATCTACGACGGCGTCATCACACAGGTAAATCCTGTGGATTTTATCAGCTTTCTGGTTTTCTTTCCCGGCATCCTGAGCGGGCCCATCGACCGGAGCAGGAGGTATCTGGAGGATCTGAAAAAGACACAGTCCAGAGAGGAATACCTTGCTCTGGCAGGCGACGGGCTTTTTAAGCTGATGCTGGGAATGCTGTACAAGTTCGTGCTGGCGGCAGTGTGCTACCAGGGAGTTCAGTTCTTTTCGGACAGCTTTGGCTTTCCGGCCCAGGCAGGCTACGCTTACTGCTACGGCGTGTACATGTTTTTCGACTTCGCGGGCTACTCTCTCATGGCAGTGGGAGTGAGCTATCTTCTGGGAATCCGGACGCCGGACAATTTCCGTCAGCCGTTCCTGAGCCGTGACATCCGGGAATTCTGGGACCGCTGGCACATCACGCTTTCCTACTGGTTCCGGGATTTCCTTTTTACCAGGTTCGTGATGCAGTCCATGCGCCATAAATGGTTCAAAGACAGGCTGCAGACTGCCTGCGCGGGCTTTCTTGTGGATATGTTCGTGATGGGAATCTGGCATGGCCTGGCGCCGAACTACCTTCTGTATGGTCTGTATCATGGAGCGCTGCTGGCTCTGAATGAAATCTTCCAGAAAAAATCGAAATTTTATAAGAAGAATAAAAAGAAAAAATGGTACCAGGCGCTTTCCTGGGCGGTCACCATGCAGCTGGTGATGTTCGGTTTTCTTCTGTTTTCCGGACATCTGGTCTGAGGTCTGTTTCAGGGGCTGCAGATCATCTGACAAAAAGACGCAAAGACAAAAATATAACGCGAAGACAGAATATACTGCGAATTAAAATATATTCCGCGAATAAGAGGAGACAAAGATGAGAGAGAAAATTCTGGATATCCTTGCAGAGGTCTGCGAGGACGATGTGGTAAAAGAAGATTTGGAGATGAACCTGTTTGAGGAAGGGCTTCTGGATTCCATGGGAGTGGCGCAGCTGCTGATGGAGGCAGAGGACCTGCTGGGAGTGGTGATCGCTCTGACAGAAATCCAGCGCGAGGATATTGATACGCCGGAAAAGATCGTTCAGCTGATTGAAGAAAGAGCCAGATAACCCATGGAGAAGATCAAAGCGTTTCTGACAGCCCTGGTCCTGTTTCTCTGCATCGCTGCAGGCGTTCATTTTTATACGGAAAAGCGGGTGGAAAACAAGGATACCGGAATGGGAACCTGGACGGATGAGGCCAAGTATGCCTCCGCGAAGACCATGCAGAAGAGCATGGACGAGAATACCCTTCTGGTGATGGGCTCCTCCGAGCTGCAGCACCAGAAAAAGACGCCCTACAATCCGGCCAACCTGTTCGCGGGCCAGGACATGAACCTGATGATGGTGGGGGCCGGCTATTATCAGAGCCTTTATCATGCCACCCTGCTTTCTGCCATGGAAGAGGAGCTTCAGAACCGGAAGGCGGTTCTGATCCTGGCGCCTCAGTGGTTCCGGAAAAGCGGAGTCAGGCCGGAGGCCTACGCCTCCCGGTTTTCAGAGGAAAATTTCCTGGAGATGCTGGGAAATCAGAAAATCTCTTCGGATCTGAAGGAATATATCGTCAAAAGGACAAAAAAACTCCTTTCGGTGGATCCTGCCACGAAGGAGAGGGTGAAGCAGTACGAAGCGCGTTATCTGAAGGGAGAAAAGGATCTCCGGGCTGATTTTATGAGTGATTGCTATCAGGCCTTTCTGCGGGAAAAAAACCGCAGCAATATTGCTCTCCGGCTTCTGGCCCACGACCTGTTTTCCAGGACGCCGGAGGATCTTCTGGGAGGCGAAGGAGAGCCTTCCTTCCGGTCCCTGCGGGAGCAGGCGGCAGAAGATGGGAAAGCGGCCTGGGGCGGAAACCCCTTCTATGTGTCGAAAAAGTATTATGAAAACCACATCGTGAAGGTCATGGACGAGGTAGAGAACGAAGGAATCAATACGGGTTACAGTGTTTCCCCGGAGTTTGAGGATTTCGAATGCTTCCTGAAGGTCTGCCGGGAGGCAGAAATCACTCCCCTCATCGTGATCGCTCCGGTGAACGGATACTGGTATGATTTTATCGGCTTCCCGGCAGACGCAAGGGAGGATTACTATTCCCAGGTACGGGCCCTGTGCGAAAAATACGGCGCAGAAACAGCGGACTTTTCGGACCGGGAATATGAGGAATTCTTCATGGAGGATACGGTCCATATTGGATGGAAAGGGTGGGTGGATGTCTGTGAAGCAATGTACAGATACGCAAAAGGTGAGTGACGGACCGGCAGGAATGCAGGGCCCGGGCGTCACAGAAGCACCTGCAGAAGCCCCTCGGGCGGGAAAAGAAACGGGCAGGACAGGAGCAGAAGGAGCGCAGGCGCAAAAGGAAACCAGGCGCCGGTTCTTCTGGTATGTGGCTTTTTTTCTGGC
>JAFOJB010000398.1 GCA_017420455.1 Blautia sp. | reverse complement strand
CGTACCGATACATTTCCGGAGAGACCCCAGATCCAGTGTCTGGATATCCTTTCTGTCATAGAAGATGGCGCCCTGTTCCGGCGTTTCGAAGCCCAGAAGGAGGCGAAGAAGGGTGGATTTGCCGCAGCCTGTCTTTCCGACAATGGCCACGTACTGGCGTGCCGGAATCTTCAGGCTCATATCGTCCAGGATTTTTCTTCCGCCTTCCTCATAGCGGAACGTTATGTGGGAAAGCTCCACACTTCCGGTGATGCTTGCCACCGTTTCCCTGCCGGTATGCTTTTCCGGCTCCGCCTCCATCAGGGGACGGATGATATCCAGGCTGGGCTTTACCGTAGCGGCGGTAACAGCCATGGAGGCAATGGAGGCAAATGCGGCGGAAATATAGGCGTAAGCCGCGTTAAAGGCGTAATAATCCGCCACAGAAACATGATTTCGCACCGCCACATAGTACATCACGAGGGTTCCCGCAAGGGTGATGGCTGTCGTAAATACATTGCTCATCTTGATCAGCACGGGCGGATTGAATTTCAGATCCGCCTCCTGTACATACAGGTCCATCCACTTCGTGAATACACGGTTCTCGGAACCGGAAAGACGGATCTTTTCGATTCCGTTTATGAAGGCATAGGTAAGTCCCTTTTCCTTTGCCGCAAGCTCCATCATCTCCTTGTTCCGGGAAACCTGGCGGGCGTTGGCCGCAAGGCTGATACCCAACGTGAGTACCGTAACCAGGAGGGACGGGATCACCAGGGAGCTGGCGTAGGTAAAGATCTGCTTCAGATATACCAGGGAAAAGAGTCCTGTCAGGGCGGTGGAGAAAATGGAATCCACCAGCGTATTGCACAGGCTGTTCATATAGCCCAGGTACTGGCTCAGCTCGCCGGAGCTGTAAGCCTTGAAAAAATCCGCCGGGAGGGAAAGCACCCGCATCATGGTGGCCGCCTGTACATTGACATTCAGCTTGATCCGGATCCTGGAAAGAACCAGCTGTTTGATCAGGCCCAGAAGGAAGCTGGACACAGTGGCAAAGAGCATGAAGCTCATAACTGCCCCCAGAAGCTGGTAGCTGCCGTAGGCGATCACCTCCGACATCAGGATATGGTTCAGCTTCGGCATGATCATTCCCACCAGTATGATGGCCAGGGAGGAAACGGCAAAGGCCGCCAGATCCCACATGGTAAGGGTTTCCCACATGTACACGAAAAGATCCTTCAGCTTCAGGGCACGCAGCGGCAGGGGACGGTAGAAGCAGTAGGCGTCCCTCCCGATGTTCTTTTCCTCTGCCGATGTCACCCGGATGAACCTGCCGGTGCCCGGGTCCCGGTATACATACTGACCGGTGGAATTCCGGACCACCGTGATGACCGCGCCGCTCTCCTTCAGGGTGGTGATCATGGCCCCCATGGCGTCCTGATGCCACCCGCTTTCCAGGGTAACTCTCCGGTACATGATATCGGAAGCGGACAAAAGATAATCCAGCTTCTCGTCCAGTTCCTTCAGCTTCGGAGGGATCTTACGATTCTTGATCCCAAAATATTTCAGCAGCGCTTCCAGAGCGTCGTTTACATCCACACCCTCTGAAAACTCGCCGCTGGATCTGCGGCCCGTAATGGTGAACTCCAGCTTTTCAAAGGAATCGGACAGCATCGAACGTTCCTGTACTTTTCGTTCTTCTATTTGTTCGTCAAACCAACTCATCGTATTAGCAGACTCCTGCTGCCTCCTTTCCTTTATTCGCTTGTCACGAGCTGCGCGTAGGCGCCGCCTTTCGCAAACAGCTCCTCATGGGTTCCGCGCTCGATCACATGGCCTTTATCCAGAACGATGATCTCGTCGCAGTCCCGGATGGTGGAAAGCCTGTGGGCAATGATCACGCAGGTGATCCCGCGGGCGCTGATGGATTTTACCACTTCATATTCGGTCTGCGCATCCAGCGCCGAGGTCGCTTCGTCCAGGATACAGATGGTCGGGTCCTGCGCCAGGGCTCTGGCGATCTCGATCCTCTGACGCTGTCCGCCGGAAAAGTCTCTTCCGTTCTCGGACATCTTGTGCTGATAACCGCCGGGGCGGAGGACGATGTCGTCGTGGATGCCGGCGTCGCGGGCTGCCATGATGACCTCGAAGTTCTCTATGGAGGAATCCCACATCTTGATATTCTCGGCCACGGTATCCTCGAACAGGGTTACATTCTGGTCGATAACGGCGACCGAGCCGATAAAGACATTCCGGTCGATCTCGGAAATATCCTTTCCGTCGAAGGTGATGCTTCCGCTCCAGGGCTGGTAAAGGCCGCTGAGAAGCTTTGCCATGGTGGATTTTCCGCAGTCGGACTTTCCTACCAGGGCGATTTTCTGTCCGGGCTTTACCGAAAGGGAAAAGTCCGTGATCAGCGGTGCTCCAAGCGGGGCATAGCCAAAGACGATATCCTTCATCTCGATCGCCCCGGTCAGCTTTTCGTATTCTTCGGTCTTATCCCGTTCCCTGAAACTGGGGTCGGCCGGATAGCTCATCACATCGTCCACCCGCTCGATCTGGGAGATCATCTCCTGGAGGGACTGTCCGGCCGCGATCAGTGCATTGGCCGGGTTCATGAAGGAGGACAGAAACCCCTGGAAGGCCATGACCATACCTACGGTAAAGGAACCGTGGAGCACCAGGTATACACCGGTACCAAGTACGATGATATTGGTCAGGGAGGTGACGATGGTCGGGATACTGCTCAGGAAGGTATTCAGGTGTATGAACCTGTAGCCCTGGGTGTTCACGCTGGCCTGATATCCTGCCCACCTGCCGAAAACTCCCCGCTCTGCCCCGCTGGCCTTGATGGTCTCGATCATACGGATACTGGAGACGGTGGCGGCGTTGAGCTTCGCGTTGTCCCGCATCTGCACACGCGTCAGGTTGACGCGCTGGTTGGAGATCAGGGCTGTCACGGCCATATTGATGATAATCGCGGCGATGCCGATCGCGGTCAGCAGCAGGCTGTACTTGATCATGACCACCAGATAAAAGACCATCATCAGGGTATTCAGCGCCAGCGGCGCGAAGGTATTCACCAGTGTCCCGGCGATGGACGCGTTGGTCCCCTGCCGGTCCGCGATATCCGCCGCCAGTCTCTGTCCGAAAAACTGTATCGGAAGCCTCAGTACCTTCCACAGGTAATTGGCGCTGCCGACGGCCTCCATTTTCGCCTGGATCCGCAGACTGTATACAGTTGAAATGGACATTACCAGAATATTCACGATGGAAAACAATGCCATGGCAAGGATAAAGGGATTCAGCCAGTCCTCATTCTTTCCTCCAAGCAGCCGGTCCAGAAAGACCCTGCCGAATACGGGGCTGATGATCCCGAACAGGGAGGAAATGGTGGTGGTGAGCACCACAAAGGTCACGGCCGTGGATGTCCCTTCCAGACGCTCCTTCGCGTAGGAAAAGATACTCTTCTTTTTGCCGGAGGGCTGGAAATTTTCCCCGGGAGCCAGGTCTACCATGATCCCCGTGTATTCCTGGTCGAATTCCTCCATGGAAACGGCCACGCGTCCGCGGGCCGGATCGTTCAGAATGGCTTTGTTGCCCTTGAAGCCGCAGAGCACCACGAAATGATTGAAGCTCCAGTGGATGATGCAGGGGAAGGGGCCTTCCTTGATCAGGTCCTCCGGCTCTACCTTCCAGGCGCCTGCCTCCATCCCGTAATTCTTCGCGGCTACAATGATGTTTTTCACACTTGCCCCATCTCTGGAAACGCCGCAGTCCACGCGCGCCTTTTCAAGGGGGATCCATTTCTGGTAGTAGTTCATGATCATGGTCAGGCAGGCGGCGCCGCACTCCAGCATTTCCAGCTGCATGACCACCGGAACCTTCGCCACGCCGGTCGTGATCGGTTCCGGAATATTTTTCTGTTTCTCCATGAAATCACCTCATCACAGATTATCTAAGGGTCTGTCCGTTCTCAGAAACCATTTTATCTGT
>JAFOJB010000397.1 GCA_017420455.1 Blautia sp. | reverse complement strand
GGGGAAGATCGGGATAGTGGCCGGCAAGATAAGGCAGCAGCTGCGTTCCGTCCATCACCGGCATCTGCATATCCAGGATGACGATATCCGGATGCAGCTCTTCGATTTTCCGGATACCCTCCCGGCCGTTTTCGGCCTCACCGATACATGAGGCCAGATCGTTCAGGGAAGATAGTTTTTTTATCGTACCTTTCCGGGTCAGTTCTTCATCGTCTATAATCAGATATGTAAACATTTTTCTGCCTTTCCTGAGTGAGATCTTTATAGAACCAGAATCTGTCATTTCAGCGCCTGACGAGACGGGCGGATGCGCGCGGATATCTGGAAATACCATAAGGCGGTTTTCGATGCGGCGCTTCAGGCCATTTGTCCTGCAGCCTGCCGCGGAATATCTGATTCGCCGGAGCCGCCGGTGCTAAGAACAGGAATACGGATTTCTATGGAAGTCCCTTTTCCTTCTGTGCTGTCCACATATAAACCATATCCATGTCCATAATAAAGCTCGATGCGGGACTGGATGTTCTTGAGGCCGATGCTCTGTCTGGAGCGGCGTCCAAGTTCTGTGAAGGAGGGCTTCTGGCGCAGTTTTTCCTGCAGCTCCAGCAGCTGGGACGGCTGCATGCCCTGACCGTTATCCTCTACCACCAGGATCAGCAGATCGTCCTTTTTCCGGCCGGTGATCCTGATGGTATCTCCGGTGGTGCAGTAGGAGAGACCGTGGAACAGGGCATTTTCCACCAGCGGCTGCAATATCAGCTTCAGAACGATATCCTTCCGGATGGAGGAATCGATTTCCTCTTCCAGGCGGAATTTCTGGCTGAACCGGATCTGCTGGATGGAGACATAATCGTGTACATGGGTCAGCTCGTCCTCCACCGTCACCAGCTCGCTGGGGGTCTTGATGGTATATCGGAACATGTTTCCCAGCGCCTGGGACATGATGGCGATCTCCTCGTTGTCGCAGAGCTCTGCCATGCTGTTGATGGATTCCAGCGTATTGAACAGAAAATGGGAATTGATCCGGGCTTCCAGGGATTTCATCTGGGCATCCAGGGCGATCAGTTTGTCCTGGTAGTCGTGTTTGATGGAAGCGTTCAGCTCCTGCACCATGGAATTGTACTCGTTGTACAGGATTCCGATTTCATCCGGGCGGTTCTGGAATTTGCCGGAAAGCTCCAGGCGGTTGCCTTTCTGGCTGGCCATCTTCCGGCTCAGATGTTCTATGGGATAGATCAGGCTCCTGGACAGGAGAAATGAGATCAGCAGGATCCCTGCGATGCAGATACAGGCGATGAGCACCAGCAGAATTCCTGTGACACTGAATTCCTTGTAGAAGGTCTCATAGTCCAGCACTGCTGTCAGCCTCAGGGGAGACAGGGAAAGAGCCCGGCGGAAAACCTCCCGCTGGGCTTTGGGGAAGCCCTTCGGGAGTTCATCGATATTGGTATACAGCACTGCGGAGGTATCCACATTGTCGATGGTAAGCATGGCGATCTCCGGCAGCGTGTTCACCAGGGAAAGGTCCAGCAGGGCAGGATCGTAGCGGAGCACAAGGACGCCGAGAAAATCGTGGGTATACACGTCCTTCAGACTCTGGGCGAAGAAAAAGGACTGCTTCTTGCCGGTAAACATGGGATGAAGGCTGGCAGGGCTTACATAGAACCGTCCGTCCAGCTGAAGAGTTTTTTTGTACCAGGTATCCCCGGTGGGGTCATAATCTGCCTTCAGATCCCCGTTCAGCCCTGAGCTCTGGCCAAGAACTGCCCCGGAAGGAGTAAATACATAAAGACCATACAGGTATTCATTGGAATAGAACGCATTCTGGCAGATAAACTTGATATCCTGGTTGGCTTTGAACTGCTCATAGGAATCAAAGGTTTTTTCCCTGCCGGATAATTTCTTCAGGGTATTGATGATGGAATATTCGCTTTCAGAGTAAAAACTGAAAAAGCCGGCGGTGTGCCGGACAGAATCCAGCACGTTGTCCGTGTGGGTCACCGCGTTTTCGAAAAGAGTACCGGAGATCTCATCCATACGCTGAAAGGTGATTTTCCGGTAGCGGATATAGGCAAAGCAGGTAAGGACCAGAAGAGGGACGATAGACACTGTGATCAAAATGGCATAGGTTTTCGTTCGTAATTTCATGGCGCTCCTCTCACAAAACTCTTTTCCAACAAAAATATACCAAAGAATCGGTTGTTTGTAAATAATTGAGAAGATAAGGTTGACAAACTATGAACAAAAGGAATGCAAGACTTCTGCTGCTGTCGGTGTTTATCGCCAGAGGAACCTCGTTTCTCTTTTCCAAGGTGCTCCTTCGGACTATGTCTCCCGTGGGGATTCTGGCAGTACGTTTTCTGCTGGCTTTTCTGATCCTGGCCCTGCTCTTTCATAAAAGGCTTTTTCACTGCAGCTTTCAGAGCCTGCGGGGCGGGGTCATCCTGGGCGTTCTGTATACGGTCTGCATGGTCTTTGAGATGTTCGGACTGCGTCTTGTCGACAGCGGAGTAAGCTCGCTGATCGAGAATATGGCGATCGTCCTTGTTCCCGTCTTCGCAGCGGCGCTGGCCGGAACCCTTCCCGAAAAATGGACCATGTTCTGCGCGGTGCTTGCGGTTGCCGGCGTCGGCTTCCTTTCCCTTACACAAAAGGAAAGTGAGAACGGTGCGCTGGGGATTCTTCTGGTGATCCTCGCGGCAGTCACTTATGCTGTCTGTATCATGGCCACAGAAACGGTAAGCCGGAACGCAGATCCGATCGCCATCGGGGTCGTACAGCTTGGCACCATGGGCGTGCTGAGCCTGGCAGGCGCCCTGCCGACAGGAAGCCTTACGATTCCCCGTACTGCCCTGGAATGGAGCATGATGCTTCTTCTGGTGCTCCTTTGCAGCTGTTTTGGTTTTGCCTTCCAGCCTCTGGGGCAGAAGTATCTTCCCGCAGAGGAGGCAGCTGTTCTGACGGTGGTCAATCCGTTCACGGCAAGCATCATGGGAATCCTGATCGCGGGAGAGAGCATGAGCACGGTAAAGTTCATCGGATATGTCCTGATCCTGACAGCCCTGGTGCTGTACCATAAAAGACCGGGGAAGGAAAGCTGAAAAAAGTGCACTTTCAATTCCAACAAAAGTATACCCGGGAGTTGATAAAATG
>JAFOJB010000396.1 GCA_017420455.1 Blautia sp. | reverse complement strand
TGCGCTCCTGCTGCAGGTATTCCCCCTGCCGCACCAGGCACGCCATGGGATGCAGCTGTTCTCTGCGCTCCTGCTGCAGGTATTCCCCCTGCCGCACCAGGCGCGCCATGGGATGCCGTTGTTCTCTGCGCTCCTGCTGCCTGCTCTTCTCCTTCTGCAGTCCACGCGAACAGGGAATTCTGGTCCGGTTCTTCCGGAGGGTTCATATATTGTTCAAAGTTGTCATAAATGTTTTCCACCATTTGTGTCTCCATTTTCGCGCAGAAAACCCGCCCTTGCTGCGTTGTTGTCCATCGGTACTTCCCGTGCCGCCTCATTTCTCCGCCCTGAATGGCGGAAAACCGGGGAGCAATATGCATCAGTACCTGAAAAAATGCTTTACCAGGCACTCTAAACAAGCAACATCCAAAAGCTGCGCAGAACAAATGCAAATCTTCAGAGAGGCTGAAGAAGGCAGCGAACCATGCGGACAGACCGCCTGTCCACATGACCGCTGCCTCTGCAGAACATTTCAGAGCTTAAAGATCCTCTTGTCCCGTATTTCTATTTTCCCTTCCTTCAGAAGTTTTCCCACAGCTCTCTTAAAAGAAGCCTTGGAAAGACCGAATTCCCGGCGGATCACCTCCGGAGAAACCTTGTCGTCAAAAGGAAGGACGCCGGCGAATTCATCGATTACGGAAAGGATATTTTCCGCATCCTCTTCCATCTGGAGATACGCCGCCTGGCGGTCGCTGACATTCAGCTTTCCATCCTCCTTTACCTCCGTGACGCGGAGAGAAAGAATTTCCCCTGGCCGGTATTCCTTTGCGGCTTCTTTCTTCGGGATCAGCGCAGAATACTTATCATCCACTGCCACGAAAACGCCGAAATTGCCGCTGATCTCATAGACCCGGCCCTGCACCTGATCCCCCACGGAATAAGGAGGCCGTGTCGACAGATAGTGGTAGAGCTTCATGGTAGCACACAGACGGCTGCTCTTGTCTACATAAAGGGCCGCAAGCACCTGATCCCCTTCCTTCACTTTCGCAGTCTGCTCATGGTAGGGAAGGAGAAGATCCTTTTCAAGGCCCCAGTCCAGGAAGGCGCCGATCTTCGTAACCTGCCGTACAGAAAGAAGGGCGACCTGATGTAAGGTCAGCATAGGCTCCCGGGTAGTAGCGATCAGACGGTCATTGGAATCCTTATACAGAAAAACCGTAAGAGCATCTCCATAAGCAGCCCCTTCCGGAACCTGTTTTTTCGGCAGAAGCACCCGTTCCTGCACACCTGCGTCTTCCTCTTCTGCAAGATATGCTCCGAAGTCCACCATTTTCACAATTTTCAAGGTTTGTTTTTTTCCAAGCTCCAGCATAGGGTCTCCTTATTCTTCCTGATATTGGTCTTTTTATTTCTGGCCATAGTACGCGTTCGCGCCATGTTTTCTGTAATAGTGCTTATCCTGCAGTTCCTGGGGCGCCGGCTTCACCTGCGGATTGATCCACTCGCAGCGGGCTGCCATCTTCGCGCATTCCTCCAGAACAACTGCATTGTGAACTGCCTCGTGAGCATTCTTTCCCCAGGTAAACGGGCCGTGATTCTTGCAGAGAACGGCGGGAACCGCCTCATAGTCCTTATCCTTGAAGAAATCGGCGATCAGGATGCCTGTGTTCTTTTCGTATGCTTCATCGATCTCTTCCTTCGTCAGGTTCCTTACGCAGGGGACTTCGCCATAGATGTAATCCGCATGGGTAGTTCCATAGCAGGGAATGCTGCGCCCCGCCTGTGCCCAGCTGGTAGCCCAGGAAGAGTGGGTGTGGACGATACCCCCGACATTCGGGAAGGCGTTATAAAGAACTACATGGGTAGCAGTATCAGAGGAAGGATTGTATTTCCCTTCTACCTTGTTTCCCTGAAGGTCCACAACAACCATGTCCTCCGGACGAAGCTTATCATACTCTACCCCGCTGGGCTTGATGACGAAAAGGCCGGATTCCCGGTCGATTCCGCTGACATTTCCCCAGGTAAAGGTTACAAGACCGTATTTCGGCAGATCCATATTGGCAAGGTACACTTCTTCTTTCAGTTTTTCAAGCATGACGATTCTCCTTTTTCGACCTGATATGCAAAGTTTTTTGTATTATTTATTGTACCGTAAATCCCTTCGTATTTCAAGAATCATAGAATAGCTTTATCGGTGAAGGTAAAAAAAGGGGACGAAAAAAGGGGACGGTTTCTCAGCTTCGTTATCACCTCTGCTTCCCCAGAAATTCCACAACCGCGTAGGCCTCGCCTTTTTCGTCAAAAAAGGCAGTATGGAAGGTATTATCCTTCTGTGCGGCTGCGGGATAAAAGATATCTCCCATATGTCCCTGCATTCTGTATTCCGCCCGTATACGGCAGACCCAGCCGTTCTTATCCTGCAGACAGCCTTTCGCATCCGGAGACGCGGCTGCTTCTTTCCCGGAAAGGCCGGAAATACTTTCCGGCAGATAATCACAGGCCATGTGGATGTACTGACAATTATTCACATGACCGTTTGCGTCAAGATGCCTTCTGAGCACGGTAAAGGGCGGCAGTTTTTCCCAGTTGTCCGGATCCTGGATCCTGCGGGAAGCATAATCCATATCCAGCTTCGGCTCCGGTTCAAAACCGGAAAGATCCTCTGCTGTCAGCCTTTCCGGAGCGCCTGTGGTGTAATTCAGGTATCCCCAGCAGGAATTCGCCCAGGCAAGCCACTCTCCCTCCGGGGTTTCCATCAGCATATTTTTCATCCCTACATATCCCCGGATCTTATAAGGGATCGCCGATACCAGGATTTCCTCCCCAAGCCTCGGACGTCTGGCAATATCCACCTGCCAGGCTGCGGTGACCCAGATCCTGTTTCTTTTCTTAAGCTCCAGGACGCCCATCCCCATCTGCTCCGCCTGAAAGGTACACCCATCCTGAAAATAATCGAACAACGCCGGGATCGTAAGAAATCCATCGGGACCCGTCTCCGAAAAACGCACCCGGCTGCCAAACTGATATTTCATTCCTGCTCTCCTTCACCGGTTTTTTCAACCCTCTGATCTCCTCAGTTCTGTCTCATCTTTTCCTGTTTTTTCATTCTCCGGTTTCATTATTTCCTGTTTTCTCATTCTCTGGTTTCATTATTTCCTGTTTTCTCATTCTCCGTTTTCATTATTTCCTGTTTTTTCATTCTCTGGCTTCATTATTTCCTGTTTTTCTCATTCTCTGGTTCCATTATTTCCTGCTTTTTCATTCTCTGATTTCATTATTCCTGTTTTCATTTCCCGGTTTCATCATCATCCGGTTTTTCATCCCACTGATTCCTCCTGCCGCTCTTTCGTCAGCTATTCAGCATAACTGTCTGATTCTGCTTTCCCGGTTTTTCTGACTCCCTGCTTTTTCTTTGTATAAAACATACATCCCAGGCAGAGAATGATCTGCACGAGCGAGGAGGCGGGGGTTGCAAGTCCGATCTTAAAGAGCGATACCGGACGGATGCGGCTCATGAAAAAGGAAACCGGTACCCGGACGCCGAAGGCGCCGACCATTCCCTGCACCATGACAAACCTCGTCAGGCCAAGTCCGTTGAAATACCCCACAAATACGAAAAAGACAGCTGTCAGAAGACAGTCTATGGCGTAAGATTTCAGATAATCCGCCCCTGCCAGAATAACCTCCGGCTCCCTGGAGAAGATTCCGCAAAGCAGATCTCCGTGGAAAAACGCCAGATAAAACATGACCGCTCCTGCCGCCAGAGAGAGCAATATCCCATCCCGCAGGGCCTTTTCTGCCCGCTCTTCCTTTCCGGCGCCCACGTTCTGTGCTGTAAAGGCCGCGATCGCCTGCATAAATGCACTGGGAACCAGCATGACGAAATTGCAGACTTTCTCCGCCACGCCAATGCCGGCAGACGGGATCAGCCCCAGAGAATTGACGATAGCCTGGATGATCATAAAAGAGACTCCCACCAGGAAGGAGGAAATGGCGAGCGGCAGTCCCAGCTTTGTAATCTTCAGGGAAAGGCCTCCGTCAAAACGGATCATTTCCTTCCGGAAGGTAAAGGGGAGTTCCCTTTTGGAGATCAGCGCCAGAGACAGCAGTACGCTGATACACTGTGCTGCCACCGTTGCGATCGCCGCGCCGGCAGCGCCAAGACCGCAGACCGCTACCAGGAAAAGATCCGCGAATATATTGATCACACAGGCGATCATAACTGTGATCAGCGGTGTTCTGGAATCTCCGATCCCGCGGAAGACACTTCCCAGCAGATTATAAAAAATAATGGCGATAACCCCTGCTCCGCAGATGCGTACATAGGATACTGTCTTATCATAGGCTTCCTGGGGCGTTTGCATCATGGAAGCGAGCGGCGATGTAAATATCGTCAGGATCAGCGCAAACACGATGGAAAGGATGGCAAAAAGGACGATACCGGCGCCAATGATCCTGCCTGCTTCCTCCGGCTTCTTCTGCCCGATGGCATATCCCAGCAGAACCGTGATCCCCATGGCAAAGCTGGACAGGGGATTCGTGAGAGTCATCATCACATTGGAGCCGGTAGCTACGGCGGACACATCCGCCGAACTGGCAAACTGGCCTACCACCAGAAGATCCACTGCTCCATACATGGCCTGGAGCAGCAGCGCCAGAAGCACCGGAAGTGAAAACCGGATCAGGATTGGAAGGATCGCGCCTTGTGTAAGATCATTATTCTGTTGTTTCATTTTCTTCTCCTTACAAGTTTTCTGGTTCCTATTGTAACCTACATTTTCACCGGTGGCAACCGCCATCTCTTCACCCGGACAGAAGCCAGTGACGTGTGAGCTGTAACGCCGTCGACATGTGTCGACAAAACATGCCAAAACATCTGATTGACAATTTTCAGAAAGTTCCTTATATTTAAAGTAAGATTCCCGACAGCCTTTTGCTTCGGGAAAACATTTCAGGGATACATTTCATGCTCAGTCGAGCACCTATTCCCGTATGAACTTATCTTACACAACACATACCGGGAAGGTGCAGCCGACAGGCATCTGTATTCCTGCCGCCTCCCGGTCCTTATCGAAGGAGGCAGACTATGAAAAAGCTTTCGGAAATGAACCTTGTCGACAACTTTCTGTTTGGCGCAGCCATGGATCATGAAGAAGCCGGGCGGCTGATCGGAAAGACCATACTGGAAACCATTCTTCACCGGGAAATACAGATCCGGTCCGTCAATCCGGAAAAAACAATCTGGTCTTCTGATACAGAATTTCATGGGATCCGTCTGGATGCCTACATTGAAGAAGAAGGTACCGCCGGGATTTATCCCGGAAATGTGTATGATGTGGAACCGGATCAAAAAAGCGGTGAGAAGAGAAAACTTCCCAAAAGAGCCCGGTTTTATCATTCTCATATCGATATGCGTCTTCTGCAGTCCGGAGAAAGCTATGACCTGCTTCCGTCTACAATGGTAATCTTCATCACCACATTTGATCCATTTGGGCAGGACCGTATGATATATACGATCCGGAAACGGTGCATCGAACTTCCCGAAATGGAGTATGATGATGGTGCTGTAACAATATTTTTATATGTAAAAGGTAAAGAGGGGAATCCACCGAAGGATCTGCAGGAGTTACTGAAATACCTGAGCGAAACAAAACCTGAAAACGCCTGTAATCCGGAGCTGTGCCGTATCCAGGATATAATTGAGAATATCCGGAGGGATCCCCAGGTAAGGAGGCACTATATGAATTTGCAGGAGTATCTTGATCGCGAGGTCGAGGAAGAAGTGGAAAAAAGAGTGTCAGAAGAACTGGAAAAAAGGGTGTCAGAAAAACTGGACAAAAGGATGTCAGAAGAACTGGACAAAAGGATGTCAGAAGAACTGGACAAAAGGGTGTCAGAAGAACTGGACAAAAGGGTATCAGAAGAACTGGACAAAGCAGTAGATACCGCAGTAGCCGAAGAGAAAAACCGGGCGGATCTGGCGGAAGAACGTGCTTCGCTTGCTGAAGCGGAAATCCTTCGTCTCCGCGCCTTGTTAAAGAATGCAGGCATTTCGGATTAAAAAACAGGTATGATCATTCATACAGGCCGGGCCGTTCCCTCAGGGGAGCGGCCCGGCCTGTTTTTCATTTTGCAGGTCTGTCAGAGAAATGGTTTTCTCCTCTGACAGACCTGCTTATGTTTTTATGGTTTCATTCTTCCTGCGCACCGGAACTCAGCGGGCGTTTCTTCTCTTCTTCCGGTACAGTACCAGACCAGAGGCGATGCCGGCCAGGCCAATCAGCAGGATGTAAAGTTCGATCGGTGACTCGTCGCCTGTCTTCACACCGGAAGATGCGGTGTAGGACGGTGTCGACGTGGTTCCTCTGCTGGAGGAAGTTGTGGATCCTGTCGACGGTGTAGAAGGTGTGGACGGTGTCGACGGCGTGGACGGTGTCACAGTCGGAGTGGCCTTCCTGGTATTGGTGATGGTCACTGTCTTGTGAGAATCCTGTGCGCTCAGGACGACATGTCCGCCTTCCACCGTGTAGGTGTAGACAAAGCTGTCAGGCAGTTTATTGCCGTTCTTGTCAACCTCTGTCACATACAGGTTGAAGACATCTTCCGCGGACCTGATCTGGACCTTAACGCTCTTAGATGCAGTGCTTGTGCCGTTGGGCGACAGTTCCACGATGTTCGCTTCCACATCATCCGAAAGCTTCGTGCAGGCCTCATCGGTGAAGATTCCCGCATAGAATACCTCTCTCGTGGAAAGCGGGCTGCCGTTGGCGGCAAGGACCTTCTTGTTGATGGTCAGCTCGGCGTCCATATAGAAGCCGTCTGGGATATCCATGAACTGGTTCTCGAAGGTGTATGTGGTCACGCCGTCTGTCTCACTGACAGTCACCTCTCCATCGTCGGGCATCTCAACCACGAACATTGTATCGCTGACTGTGCCGCTGGCGATGACTTTGCCGTTCATCAGCTCCTTCACATAATAGGTCTTACCCTTTTCCAGTCCGTCGATCTGGATCGTTGCGGAGGAAGCATTCCTGTACTCGAGAGCGATCGTGTCGCCTACCTGCGTGGTTCCCTCTGCGTCTTCAAAGATGCCGACATAGAAGGTATGATCTACTGCATACAGCTCTTCATCTCCGAATACTGTAAGCTTCTTGGTCACAGCCAGGGAACCTGTTTCATCCGGACCGGCTGCCCTGTCTTCTACCAGAATTACTCCATCGTCTGTCATGCTGGCGGTGGTCGTCACAGTTCCATCCTCATCAATGGTGAAGGTGATATCATCGGCAATGTCATAGCCTTCCGGTGCTGTCGTCTCATGCAGCGTGTAGGTCACTCCGGTCTTCAGACCGGTGATCTCATGCGGCGTCAGTGTGGAGGTCCACTCTTCTACCACATTTCCGTTACTGTCGATGATCTGGATGGTTGCTCCGGCCAGCTCTTCGCCGTCCGCGATGTCCACCTTGCTCACCTTGATGCTGTGGGTCTCCTCTTCATGGGTCTTCGCGTCTTCCACAAGGAGGATTCCGTCGTCTGTCACGCTTCCGGTGGTGGTTACATTTCCTTCCTCGTCAATGCTGAAGGTGGTGTCGGTGGCGATATCATAGCCCTCCGGTGCTACCGTCTCGCGCAGTGTGTAGGTCTCTCCGGTCTTCAGGCCGGTGATCTCATGCGGTGACGTTGTGGAGGTCCACTCTTCGACCACGTTTCCTTCACTGTCGATGATCTGGATAGTTGCTCCGGCCAGCTCTTCGCCGTCCGCGATGTCTACCTTGCTCACCTTGATGCTGTGGGTTTCCTCTTCATGGGTCTTCGCGTCTTCCACAAGGAGGATTCCGTCGTCTGTCACGCTTCCGGTGGTGGTTACATTTCCTTCCTCATCAATGCTGAAGGTGGTGTCGGTGGCGATATCATAGCCCTCCGGCGCTACCGTCTCGCGCAGTGTGTAGGTCTCTCCGGTCTTCAGGCCGGTGATCTCATGCGGCGTCTCCGTGGAGGTCCACTCTTCTACCACATTTCCTTCGCTGTCGATGATCTGGATGGTCGCTCCGGGCAGCTCCTCGCCGTCCGCGATATCTACCTTGCTCACCTTGATGGAGGTCTTTGCGTCCTCTACAAGGATCACTGTGTTTCCTGCCTCATCCGTGGTGCTCTTGCCGGTGGTTGTCACCTTGCCTTCGCTGTCCACGGTGAAGGTGATGTCTGTCGTTACCGTATATCCTTCCGGAGCAATGGACTCGCGCAGTGTGTATTCCTCGCCCTCGGTAAGCTCAGCCGTGATGACATGGCCGCCATCCTTTGCGGAGGTCCATTCTTCCACCACATTGCCGTCCTTGTCGAGCAGCTCAAGATGCGCTCCTTCAACCTCTTCTCCGTCGGCGACATCTGTCTTGCTGATGGTGATCGTCTTCGGTGCCGGGGTCGGTGTCACGGTCGGGGTTACAGTCGGAGTGACAGTCGGGGTTACGGTAGGCGTCACGGTCGGCGTCACGGTCGGGGTGATGACCGGGCCAGGCGTGATATCCGGGCCGCCGGACTCTTTATAGTCGCGGACAAGGAGGATCAGTTCGCCGTTTATGTTCCTTGCGGCGGTGGTTCCCCTGTTCACGCTGCCGTCCTCGTTGATGCTGAAGGTCGTGCTGGCCGTCATGCTGTAGCCTTCCGGAGCTACCGTCTCCTTCAGTCTGTAAGTCACGCCGGTCTTCAGGCCGGACACGATATGCGGTTCTGTCGTGGAATCCCATTCGTGTACCACATTGCCGTCCTCATCCAGGATCTGGATATGGGCGCCGGCAAGCTCCGTGCCGTTGGCAATATCTACCTTGCTGACCTTGACGCTGCTCTTTGCGTCCTCAATAAGGATCACTTCGTTGCCGCGCTCGTCTGTCGTCTTCGCTGCTTCTGTAGTTACATTTCCATTCTCGTCTACCGTGAAGGTGATATCCGTTGTAATTCCGTATCCTTCAGGTGCCACGGTCTCACGGAGTGTATACTCTTCGCCGGCCGTAAGCGCTGCCTCTACGGTATGAGCTTCCTCTCCGGAAGTCCACTCTTCTACAACGTTTCCATCCTTGTCAAGCAGCTGGATGGTGGCTCCGGCAAGCTCTTCGCCGCCGCCAACCTCTGTCTTGCTGACCTTCACGACCTTCCGGTCGTCTTCCACAAGGAGGACTCCTTCGTCAGACACCTTCGTGGTGGTCTTCTCGGTATCGATGGTTCCGTCTTCCTTCAGGACGAAGGTAGTGTCTGTGGTGATCTGATAGCCTTCCGGTGCCACGGTCTCGCTGAGGGTGTATTCCTCGCCCGTCTTCAGACCCCTGATCACGTGGATGCCTTCGTTGACATCCTCGGTGGTCTCGTCGTCCACGTGGGAATCCCACTCATCTACGATATTTCCTTCGCTGTCTTTCAGGACGATGTGGGCTCCTTCGATCTCCTCTCCGGCTCCCGTCTCTACCTTGCTGATCTTCACTTCGGTCATGTCGTCCTCTACAAGGAGTACTCCTTCGTCGGACACCTTCGTGGTGGTCTTCTCGGTATCGATGGTTCCATCCTCCTTCAGGACGAAGGTGGT
>JAFOJB010000395.1 GCA_017420455.1 Blautia sp. | reverse complement strand
TGAAACCCACGTGTCCGGCGGCATGAAAAAGAAAAAGATGTGAAACCCACGTGTCCGGCGGCATGGAAATCAAAAATGACGAAAAACGCCTGTTCAGCGGTATGGAAACAAATACCGTGAGCAGGCGTTTTCTTTATAGAATTTTATATTTGAAGAGTGCCAGGATGAGGATGTGCAGCGGGTAGAAGAGATAGAAGAAATACTTGAAGTATTTGCCTTTGATAAAACCTCTTTTCCCATTGTACAGATTGATGGGGATAAAGGCAAAACAGGCCTTCCATTCATAATAAAGCCAGCAGCTTCCTCCGATCAGCTGGTGCACGGGGTCGTTGCGGAGCATATACATGAGCAGGATAAAGATAAAGCCTCTCCACCCATAATCCGCCTTGAGAAGATAGGATGCCGCAAACAGCGCCAGGAGGCAGAGAAGCTGTATCATGCGTTTATCCCAGAAATACTCCAGAGCCCAGCAGCCAAGGAACCCCAGGAGCAGAGTGAAATACACATTCTGTTTCTGATAGAACAGGGTTCCCGTGTGCCCGTAATTCCAGACCGGTTCGGTGATAAGGGCGAAGATCAGAAGATTTCTGACATACAGAAGCCGGCTGTGCGTATGGTGAAAGCCCTCCAGCAGCAGAAAGACAAAGATCGGGAAAGCGATCCTGCCGATATCCCGGAAAACCCGGTAGCCTGTATAGCTCCTGCTTCCAAGAGTAAGAAGCTCACTCCTGAAAAAAGGAAGCTTAGCTCCCAGATACGCTGCAAAATGATCCATGAACATGGTCACCATGGCAATGAGCTTCAGGACGCTCCCTGACAGAACCTGCATCCTGGAGGGAAAGACAGAACGGGGAAGAGTAGAATCCATAATAATCTCCTTTAAGTTTGTATATAAAAGTCGCTTCTTCATTGTAACATAGAAGAAAAACTATTTACAAGAGCAGTTTTTTGTGAGAAAATGACAGTGAGCTGCCTTGTCTTTGGATAGCCTGAAAGGAATGTACAAAGAAATTCATTTCGGCGGCAGTACAAGTCAATCCATACTTGAAAGGAGTTTTAAAATGATTTATTCACGCGAAGTAGAAGAAATGTGCCCGGTTGCGCAGGGCGTGCATCATGGCGCGGCTCCGATCCCGGAGGAAGCAAAATGGGTACAGGCAAAGGAAGTCAAGGATATTTCCGGCTTTACACATGGTATCGGCTGGTGCGCACCCCAGCAGGGCGCATGCAAGATGAGCCTGAACGTGAAAGAGGGTATCATCCAGGAAGCGCTGGTAGAGACCATCGGATGTTCAGGTATGACTCACTCTGCAGCTATGGCAGCGGAAATCCTTCCTGGTCTTACCGTGATGGAAGCGCTGAACACAGACCTCGTATGTGATGCGATCAACACCGCCATGAGAGAACTCTTCCTGCAGATCGTCTATGGACGTTCCCAGTCCGCATTCTCCGAGGACGGACTTGCAGTAGGCGCCGGCCTTGAAGATCTTGGAAAGGGACTTCGTTCTCAGGTTGGAACAATGTATGGAACTCTGAAGAAGGGTCCCCGTTATCTGGAAATGGCAGAAGGCTATGTAACAGGTATCGCTCTTGACGCCGACAATGAGATCATCGGTTATCAGTTTGTCAGCCTTGGAAAAATGACCGACTTCATCAAAAAAGGCGATGACCCCAACACCGCCTGGGAAAAAGCAAAAGGCCAGTACGGCCGTGTAGCGGATGCAGTGAAAATCATTGACCCGAGAAAAGAATAATTCAGGATTTTTGATGAGGAGGTAAGAAGAAATGGCTTTATTTGAATCCTATGAGAGACGGATTGACAAGATCAATTCTGTTCTTAACAGCTATGGAATCGCATCCGTAGAGGAAGCGGAAAAGATCACAAAGGATGCCGGACTTAATGTTTACGATCAGATCAAGGGTATTCAGCCCATCTGCTTCGAGAATGCCTGCTGGGCATATACTGTAGGCGCTGCCATCGCCATCAAGAAGGGCTGCCGCAGGGCAGCGGATGCTGCCGCAGCCATCGGAGAAGGCCTCCAGGCTTTCTGTATCCCCGGCTCCGTTGCAGATACCCGTAAGGTAGGCCTTGGCCATGGAAACCTTGGAAAAATGCTTCTGGAAGAGGAGACCGAGTGCTTCTGCTTCCTGGCCGGCCATGAGTCCTTCGCAGCAGCGGAAGGCGCCATCGGTATCGCAGAGAAGGCAAACAAGGTTCGTCAGAAACCGCTCCGTGTCATCCTGAACGGTCTTGGAAAGGACGCTGCCCAGATCATCTCCAGGATCAACGGCTTCACCTATGTAGAGACAGAGTACAATCCCTACACCAACGAAGTGAAGGAAATCTACAGGAAATCCTATTCCGAAGGACTCCGCGCGAAGGTTAACTGCTATGGCGCGAACAGCGTTCCGGAAGGCGTCGCCATCATGTGGAAAGAGGGCGTCGATGTTTCCATCACCGGAAACTCCACCAATCCTACCCGTTTCCAGCATCCGGTAGCAGGAACCTACAAGAAGGAATGCAACGAGAAGGGCAAGAAATACTTCTCCGTAGCATCCGGCGGCGGTACCGGACGTACTCTGCATCCGGACAACATGGCAGCAGGTCCCGCTTCCTATGGTATGACCGATACTCTCGGCCGTATGCATTCCGATGCGCAGTTCGCAGGATCTTCTTCCGTACCGGCTCACGTAGAGATGATGGGCCTGATCGGTGCCGGAAATAACCCCATGGTTGGAATGACCGTCGCAGTAGCCGTTTCCATCGAGGAAGCAGCGAAGGCCGGAAAGTTCTGATTTCTGAATAAAATTTGCAGGGGCTGTCATAACCATTATGGCTACTGGTATGGCAGCCTTTCTGCATTGTACGGCACCGCTTCTTTGGGTGCCCTGCTACAGAATAGAAATGAGAGCGAGAAATGGATAATACAAATCTTACAGATAACATAAAGGAACTGGAGCAGGAAAAGGAAGAAATCCTGGATGCATCTGCTCCCGGAGATGAGCCCGAGGTTCCGGAGGAGACTGCTTTTGCAGAGGAAAGCGGGCCTGAGGACATGGAGTCTGTCTCTGCGGAAGAAATCCCTGCCGGGGAGTCCGCAGATGGAACGCCTTCTTCCGGAGGATCTGCGGATGATCTACCGTCCAGAGAAGAAGGAAAGAGAGAGAACCAGGAGCAGGCAGATATGAAAGCTCCCGGAGCGGAGGAAGCTTCCCCGGAAATATCTTCGAAGGAAGAAAAAGCTGCTGCAGGAGCAGCGCCTGCCGCTGCAGCCTCCACAGAGAAAACACAGAATAAGATCCTCGCGTCTACATCCAGCGCGGCGGCCTTCCTGAAAAACAGGACCGGCGGAAACGCGGAAGCAGGCAGAACAGCGATCAAAAAAGCCGGCGCTGCAGCCCGTGTGGTTGGTGCAAACAAGGCAAAGCAGGCCCTTCAGAAGGGACAGGATCTCGGAAAAGGGTTCATGGGCTTTCTGAACAGCGTTGATAATCTGGAACATAACGATCAGGTACAGGTCATCATGGGAATCTACAGTGTTTCGGCACTGCTTTTCTTCCTGATATTCGGTCTTTTCATGGACGGGCTGGGCACAGGATTCCTGGGATTTATCAATCTCCAGAGGCTTCCCTCCCAGATGACGCTTGATTATTTCAAATATGGCTCGGTAAGCGGAACATTCCTGAACGTAGGCCTGGTCGGCCTTGGCTGCATGCTGGTGTTCCGGCTTTCAAAGGCAAAGCTGGGCGGCGTATCTCTGCTTGCGTTTTTTCTGACCATCGGATTCGCCTTCTTCGGCATGAATATCGTCAATATGTGGCCGTGCATCCTGGGCACCTTCTTATATGCCCTGGTACACCGTGTGCCGTTTGCCTCTCAGGTGAACATCTCGATTTTCTCAACGGCCCTGGCGCCTTTTGTCAGTGAGATGTTCTGGCGGTATCCGCCCATTCAGGGGAATCCGCTGCTCCGTCTTCTGATCGGAATACTGACAGGCGTGTTTGCAGGCTTCTTTATGCCGTATGTCTGCCAGAGGGGTCCGGCCATGCACCATGGACACACCCTCTACAACGCAGCTGTCGGGGCGGGGTTCATCGCCATCCTTCTGTACTCCTTCTTCTTTAAGGCACTGGGAGTAGAGGGACCGGTGAATACAGACCTTGGGGATTCCATTCCAGTGGCAGTGAATGCCTACGCGCTTGCCACATCGATCATCGGCCTTGTGCTTGCCTACGTCATGAACGGGCGCACCTTCAAAAATGTGAAGGATATTTTCAGAAAATCCGGGTATGACTGCGA
>JAFOJB010000394.1 GCA_017420455.1 Blautia sp. | reverse complement strand
GACTCTCCTTTTCCACTCCGTCCACCGGAAGAAGACGGATTTTCATCTGCTTTCCCAGTTCCTCGATTGCAGAGGTCTGCGCTCCGGCGGTACAGAAAAAGGCGTCGATTTCCCCGCTTTTCAGTGCTTTGGCGGCTGCCTCATAACTCATGCTGACTTCTTCCAGCATCTTGTCTGAAAGACCGTATGCCAGCAGGATCTGCTGCGCATTCCGTTCTGTTCCTGATTCTTTTTCACCGATGCTGACCCTTTTTCCACGCAGATCCCGGATGCTTTCCATCCCGGATCCATCCAAAGTCACGATCTGACAGGCCTCCGTATAAAGCGCTGCCACAGCGCTGTAACCCTTCAGGGGCTCTTTGCCTTCAAACACCCCTGTGCCGTTATATGCTTCACTGATCACATCAGCCTGCGCTATAGCCATGCTGATATAATCCCCCGACAGAAGGCGGAGATTGGCCGCGGATCCGGCTGTGATCTTTACATCGATCTTCAGATCTTCCTCCTCTGCGGAAAGGATTTCCGCAAAAGACTCTCCAAAGGCATAATAATTCCCGCCAGCCCCGGCTGTTCCAAACCGTATATGCCTGCCGGCTCCCCCACAGGATGTGAGCAGGAATACAGTGGCAGCCAGAAAAACCAGGACGGTGATTCTTAAAAACCTGTTCTTCATAACATCTCTCCTTCTGTTTCACTGCGGCATAAGGCTGACGTCGGTACAGTACACCCTTGCATTCACTCCAAAGGCACGGTATTAAGGCATTCTTTCAATAACCATTTCTGCCGAACCAGTCTCAAGAGAATCAGACTCATCATAGTGAATATGATCTCCTGGCATTCCATCCGCAAGTGATATCAGCTGTTTTGCCAGCGACAGCATTCCTTCTCTGTTTGCTGATATTACAGCCGTACCATTCTCGATCATCACCTGAATTGCAAATCCATCTACCCATTCGATTTTCATATTCACCCTTACAGAAGCGATTGTTCCGCTCCGAAATTCTCATCGAAAGTTCCGGACCACGACGGTATTAGGCACTGTATCTCTGCCCTTTTCCTGCTATTCCATTGTTACAGTTCACGGCCTCGCCGGCTGGGCGGATTCAGACAAAAATACCTGTTCCGGATTACGCATGATTTTTGTTCGAGGAATAATGATACCAGGTACTGTCATGCGGAAGGCTTGTCCGGCCCTGTGTATTCCAGGCAAAGCATGGTCAGATCGTCGAACTGTTCAGCCTTCTGAACAAAATCGTCCACTGCGGTGCGCACAGCCGTAAGCAGCTCCTGCGGACTGCCTCCCGGTCTGGTGTTCAGAGCATCCAGCATCCGGTCCGTACCGAAAAGCACTTTATTGATATCGGTGGCTTCAGGC
This sequence comes from Blautia sp., assembly GCA_017420455.1. Lineage (GTDB taxonomy): Bacteria > Bacillota > Clostridia > Lachnospirales > Lachnospiraceae > Blautia_A. The sequence goes on along the minus strand of JAFOJB010000394.1, from coordinate 2,393 downwards.
ACGCCGTCCGTGTACACGAACAGCTTATCGCCTTTCTCAAGCTGTAATTCATATTCCCTGTAACGGATTCCTTCCATTCCTCCGAGCACAAAGCCATGTTTATCCTTGTACAGTTCAAACAAACCACCGTTCCGGCAGATGACCGGATATTCATGTCCCGCATTAGAGCATGCGACTTTCCCGCTGCTGATTTCCAGGATGCCCAGCCAGACCGTAACGAACATATCCATGTCATTGTTTGCACAGATCTTCTTATTCGCCTTGGTCAGAATATCCCCGGGGCTCCTCCCCGGGATGGCGGTGCTCCGGATAACAGCCCTTGACTTCATCATGAACAGCGCTGCTGGCACGCCCTTCCCGCTGACATCCGCGATCACCAGGCACAGGTGATCATCGTCGATCAGGAAGAAATCATAGAAATCGCCGCCGACTTCCTTCGCCGTATCCATGGATGCGAAAATATTGAACTCATGGCGGTCCGGGAAAGGCGGAAACACATTCGGCAGTGTTTTTGCCTGAATCTCCTTTGCCATGTTCAGTTCCGTGATGATCCGTTCTTTTTCCTGTTCTTCCTGATGTTTTTTCTCCATTACCGAGATTTTCCGGCGGATATACAGTTTTATACAGAACGTCAGAACACTTACAGCGGCGATCCCGACAAGAATGTAAAACCACGGCTGTTCATAATAGGCTTTTTTCTTGTTGATCCGGAAGGACAACGTGTTCGTGACCCGTCCCAGCGAATCCATCACTTCCATGTTAAAATGGTAAGTTCCCCCTGAAAGGTTCATATATTCGATCGGGGTCAGTTCACTGCGGCTCACTGTTGTCGGCTGCGTGTCAAACCCTTCGAGATAATAGGAAACATGTAAATTGGACAGTGAATAACTGAACACATAACCGCAGATCATCAGTCTGCGTGTCTGGGAAGGAATGGTATAATTGCCGTTTTCGTCAGGATACATCCGCCTGCCATCAAGATAAATATAGGGAACGGCGACTTTCAGATCGCTGAGGGAATCATCAATTTCTTCTATATTGACCTTTGCTACGCCCGTGCTTCCCGAAAGGTACAAATCACCCTCCTGGGTAAGCTCACTGTACGAATTCGCTGTAGCGGTACAAGGCAGTCCATTGTTGACGTTATAACGCAGGGGCTTCATTCCCTCCTCATTCATGAGCAGTTCTTCTGCCGGAAGAATATATACGCCGTCGCTGTTGATCACCCAGGCCTCGCCCTGGCTGTTAAGATAAATGTCGAAATTGTTGGAATAGGGGAAATTGGTCAGCGTGGTCACCTGGTAGTCCGGCGTCATGAAGGCCAGTGAATTTCCGGTGATGATCCAGAAAACATTATGATCGGGGTCATATTTGATCCGCATGATGATCTCTGAAGCCAGGCCCTCTTCCAGTCCGATATGCCGTATCCCCTCGTCACTGATAATATAAATTCCGCCGCCGTCCGTTCCGAGAACCATATCGTCATTCATCCCGTTGGCTATCGTCAGGATTTCCGTGTTGGCGATACCCGCGTCTTCGCCGTAGCCGGCAGCTACGCGGCCATCCCTGATCAGACTCACGCCTCCGGTATTGGCCACCATTATGGAGCCGTCCTTACGTTCACATACCACACGGACATGATCTGAAAACAGCCCGTCTTCCGGGGTGTAAACCAGAACCTCGCCATGATCGTAACACAGCAGTCCGAGTTTTCGCCAGGCAGAAATCCAGAGCCTGTCTTTACTGTCCCGAATGATAGAACGTATGCGCACGCCTCTCAGCAAATCCAGGAGATCATCCGATTCAAGTTTTTCTCCGGAGGCGGCTGCCGCCCGCGTAAGCGGGACGCTGTTTACAATTCCGTTATTATCCAGCACCGTAAGCCCGAAATCTGTTGCGATGAAAAGCTGATTCTCATACATACAGGTAGAATTGACCACCGAGTCAGGAAGATTCCAGTACTCATAAACATCAGAAAAATGGTTTGCTACCACCTTCATGACACCCTGCCGGGTAGATGTGAACCACAGATTTCCCTCATAGTCCGTCATCATACGGACGACCGAGTTATTCATTGGTACGTTGTCCAGAAGATGGAACCCCTGACTGTCCACACAGCCAATTCCGTTGCCTGCGCAGACCCATATCTGGCCATCGACATATTCAAACCGCTCCACATAGGTCAGCGGCGCGATGTCCTTGACACCCATGGATCCAAAATTGCGGCGCAGACTGCCATAATAAACATAGCTTCCCTCCGTGCCCAGATACAGATACCCGGGATTTCGAGGGTCGGGGAGAATACCGACGACTCCCTTCACACGACAGTCTTCTGCGCGCAGATAATCGACCACTTCGCCATTACGCAGAGTAAAAAGGTCTCCAAGCTGGGT
>JAFOJB010000393.1 GCA_017420455.1 Blautia sp. | reverse complement strand
GTTATTCTCCTTCCAGCCTTTGCTCATAACGCCGTTCTTGCTGTTGAAGTAACGGATATTGCCTGCGCTGTCCTTGACAAAGCCTGTAGCCATATAGCCTCTGGCACCGGCCGATTTGTAGAAGAACCGGATAATTTCCCCCTGGGAATTCTTCTGCCAGCCAAGGAACTGTTTGCCGGTCTTTGTATCGAAATAATACTGCTTACCGTTTAAGGTAAGCCATCCCTTGTGAAGAGACCCATTATTGTCATAATAATATCCGGCCCCGTTCACTACCTTCCATCCCTTCTGGGCTGCCTGTACGGTTTTACCTCCGAACAGGAACATCAGGGAAATGGCTGCAAGAACAAAAAGTCCGGATACTATCTTATAACCTGTTTTCGATTTGTTTTCTGAATAACGTTTTAATTGACTCACGATAAAACCTCAAATCCTTTATCAATATTTGCAGAATCAGTTTTAATGTTTACGCAATTATTAATGTGATTATACCCCGTGTTTATCATTCTGTCAACTTTTTACCTATTTTTTGTCACACTTCACCAGTTTCCGGTGCCGGAATTTGGTTCTATTGTAGCTGTTTCTGTTTTATTTTTAACGGAATTGTTAAAAATTCCCGCTGTTTCATCATTTTTACGAAAAAAAACAGACCGAATCACCATTCCGCAGTTTTCTCATTTTAATGGACCACATCTTTCCAGATCACATCTTCACAAATCACATCTTCACGGATGACATCTTTCCGGATCACATCTTTCCGAATCACATCTTCATGGACGACATCTTTCCGGATCACATCTTTCCGGATCACATCTTTCCGGAGATGACCGTTTTGTTCTGCAGAATGTATGTGATCAGGGAAATAATGGTCAGAAGAAGGGAAAGCCAGACGGAGATGGTGGTCAACACCCTGAAGAACGGATCGTTCAGGTTCAGGATCAGAAGAATGATCATGACCATCTGAACGGTGGTCTTCACCTTGCCCCAGTAGTTCGCGGCGATGACAATGCCCTTCTCGACGGCGATGAGCCTGTAGCCGCTGATGATAAACTCTCTGGCGATGATGACAATGACCACCCAGGCCGGCAGGCGGTCCAGCTCGATCATGCAGATCATCGCCGAACAGACCAGAAGCTTATCTGCCAGCGGATCCATAAATTTACCGAAATCCGTCACCAGATTCCTGTTTCTGGCAATTTTACCGTCAAACCAGTCTGTGATGCTTGCAGTACAGAATAATACAAGGCAGATCACTCTGTTCGCGCCGCCTCCCCAGCCTGTAAGCAGAAACAGCACAAGAAAAGGAACCATCAACATTCTGCATAATGTCAGTTTATTCGGTAAATTCATCAGCAACCACCCCAATCAAATCGTAATCCAGAGCCCCGGTTACCCGGACATTTACAAAATCCCCGGTCATCAGAGCTTCCCCTGTCTGCACAAAAATATATCCGTCTACATCTGGCGCGTCTGCGTAGGTTCTTCCAATATAGGCACTCTCCCCTGTTACGGCTCCCTCGATCATAACCAGAGTTTCCTGCCCGATCCGTTCCTGTCCTTTTGCTGCACAGATCTCCTGCTGGAGCTCCATGATCTCGTCTCTCCAAAGCTTTTTCTGATCCTCGGGAACCTGATCCGGCATGGATGCGGCAGGCGTCCCCTCCTCTGCGGAATACGGAAATACCCCCAGCCTGTCAAACTCCACCTCGTCCACGAATTCCATCATCTCTTCATGATCCTCCGGCGTTTCCCCCGGAAAACCGGCGATGAGGCTGGTCCGCAGGACGATGTACGGGATCTCCCGGCGAAGCTTCCCGATATTCTGCAGAAGCTCTGCCTTCGTCGTTTTTCTTCCCATTCTCCCAAGGATCCGGTCCGAAGCATGCTGTATGGGCATATCCAGGTAATGGCAGATCTTTTTTTCTTCCTTCATGACCTTGATCAGGCCATCGTAAATCTCCTCCGGATAGCAGTACATTACGCGGATCCACCGGATTCCCTTTATTTCGCAAAGCTTTTTCAGAAGGATGTGGAGCGATTTCTCTCCGTACAGATCCTTCCCGTAAACCGTTGTTTCCTGAGCAACCAGCACCAGCTCCCGGACGCCCTGGGAGGCCATGTATTCCGCCTGGGAAACAAGCCGTTCCATGGGAACGCTCCGATATTCCCCCCGAAGCCTGGGGATAATGCAGTAGGTGCAGTGTTTATCACAGCCCTCCGCGATCTTCAGATATCCGAAATGCCCGCCGGTGGTGATCACCCTCCGGGGGATATCCGGGATCGGAGAACTGATATCCGCGTAGTCCTGGAATTTCTTTTTCAGACTGCATTCCTTCAGCGCGTCCAGTATCCTGTCGTAGGATGCGGTTCCCAGACAGGCGTCCACCTCCGGGATCTCCGCCATGATCTCCTCTTTGTACCGCTGCGCCATGCAGCCGGCCACGATCAGAATACTGCATCTGCCGTTTTTTTTCTGCTCTGCCATCTCCAGGATGGTCTGTACGCTTTCTTCCTTCGCATCCAGAATAAAGCAGCAGGTATTGATGATAATGGCGTCAGCGTCCTCTTCGCTGTCTACGATCTGGTGCCCTTCCCCGGCAAGGAGGCCGAGCATCTGCTCCGAATCTGCCAGGTTTTTATCACAACCCAGAGAGATAAAAAGAATATTCATAAAAATCCCCCTATGTGTCAAAAGGCTGCCTTACGCAGCCTTCTGTCATCAGGATCTGTCAGAAAATAACCTGTGTATTCTGCCTGTCTTTTTCTCCGATTGCACTGGTCCAAAACAGTTCACACAGTTACTGTTCTTCTGCCGGATCTGCCGAAGCTTCTGCTTCCTCCGGCGCAATCTCCACTTCAGACTCTCCGGCGGAAGAATCCGCAAGAGCTGCGCTTTCTTCCCCGGCTGCCGCTGTCTGCTGCTCTTCCTCTTCCTCAACCTTTTCCAGAATCTTTACTTTTCCCTTATATAATTCCTCGATGGCAATGGAAAGTGGTTTTTTTCCTTCCGCGTCCTTTACCAGCGGTCTGCTTCCCCCGATAAGCTGTCTTGCTCTTTTGCTGGTGGCCAGCACCAGGGAATAACGGCTGTTTACCAGCATTGTATTATCATTATCCTCTGCATTGTCATTGATAGCATCGATCAGCTCACTGTAAGATGGATGGATCATGTAACATTTCTCCTTTTCATATGATGTTCCGCCCGTAATCTGACGGTCAGATGCTTCTTTTTTCCGCCTCGGAAACGAGAGCTTCCACAAGATCTGTATTTCTCCCGACCCTGCGCTTCTCCACCTGGATGATATTGTGGATCAGCTCCGCACATTCCGTCTGTTTATCGGTTTCATTTACGACAATATATCTGTAATCCCTGATAAAGGGAGCCTCCTTGCAGGCTTTGGCAATACGTTCCCGGATCTTCTCTTCCGTTTCTGTTTTACGCGATCTCAGGCGGTTTTCCAGCTCGGCAAGGCTCGGGGGCGTCAGAAAGATGGCCGGCACCTCCGGATATTTCTGCATGATCTTGCCGGCGCCTACCGTTTCGATCTCCAGAAGGACGTCTCTTCCCTCCGCCAGGTTATCCTGTACGAATTTCAGAGGCGTTCCATAATAGCACCCGCAGTACTCCGCATACTCCATGAGAAGATTCTTCTCGATAAGCTCCTCAAAGTACTCCCTGGTCCTGAAAAAATAACTCTCTCCCTCCACCTCATCTTTCCGCGGATCCCTGGTCGTCACGGAAACAGACATCACATATTCCGGATGCATCTCCAAAAGACGCCTGATGATCGTTCCTTTTCCGGCACCTGAAAAACCTGAAACTACGGTAAGAATACCTGTTTTATCCTTCATTCGTCTCTCCTTTTTCACTGAATTCCGGTATTTCGGAAAATCTTTTTGCTATGGTCTCCGGCTGCAGAGCGGACAGTACCAGATGATCATCCGTGGTCACTATGACTGCTTTCGTCTTCCGGCCCTGTGTTGCGTCCACCAGGGAAATGGTTCCCTTGACACTCTGTACCATTCTTTTCACAGGGGCGGCGTCAGGACTGACCACCGCGACGATCTTCTGAGAATTCACCATATTTCCAAAGCCGATATTGATAAGCTTTGCCAACTACTATACGCCTCTTCTTTCATTTTTACAATGCCTGGTGGTCTGTCTCAACTCTTATTCGATATTCTGGATCTGTTCCCGGATCTTTTCGATCTCCGTTTTCAGGTCTATGGCGATGTTGGAGATATCAAGATCACAGGATTTGGAAAGAATGGTATTCGCTTCACGGTTCATTTCCTGCGCCATGAAGTCCAGCTTCCGGCCGACCCCTTCCCCTTCCTCCAGGATTTTCTGCATGCTCCTGATATGGCTGCCCAGCCTTACGGTCTCCTCGTCATTGCAGATCTTATCGGAAAAGATCACCACCTCTGCGGCGATGCGGGATTCATCCAGTGCCGCATCCGCGAGAACCTCCTGGATCTTTGCCTCCAGCTTTTCTCTGTAGGCTTTTACAACCTCCGGGGAGCGTTCCTGCACAAGAGCCACCTTCTCTTCCAGACTTTTCAGTTTTTCGATCAGATCGTTTTTCAGGTGTCCGCCTTCCCGCTCTCTTGTCAGAACAAACCTGCTGCAGGCTTCCCTGAGCGGCCCCTCCAGGATTCCCCAGAGCTTCTCTTCATCTACGGACTGCTCTTCCATCAGGAAAACATCCGGATAACGGGAAAGGGTGGATACCTTGATATCATCCTCCAGGCCGAATTCCTCCTGCATTTCTCTAAGATATTTCAGATATTCGGCGGCAAGATCACGGTTGTATTTCAGCGTGCCTTCCTGTACGGCATAGTCCTCGCAGGTGATGAAAACATCTACTTTTCCTCTCTGCATGTAGGTTTTCATCAGATTCCGGATTTCTCCTTCAAAGAAGCTGAACTTTTTGGGCATCCGGATATTCAGGTCCAGGTACCGGTGATTTACCGATTTCAGCTCCACGGTGATTTTTCGTTCGGGTGTGATTACTTCGGCTCTTCCAAAGCCGGTCATACTCTTTATCATGGGATGACTCCTCGAGGGTTATTATACCTGCAATCAGATTTAAAGATTATGTATCTCTGCCGCGGCACGGATCTTTTTATCTGTGAAGAATGATTGCCGGCATTTCCTCTTATTATAGTTTATTACAGAAACTTAGTCAAATTCTTTTTCATGACAGAACCATATTCCTGTGCTATACTGTTGTTACAGTTCACGCCCTCACCGTCTGGGGACTGCAACATACTGTTATGGTATATGCAGCCAGAACGGCAATATCATTGCCGGCGGATGTTGCGGCATGGGGGAAAAGCCTTTCCAGCAGCAGGACAGATCTTGTCGCCGGCCGTGTTCCGGCCGGCTCTGCAAAATCGACATCCGGCAACAATGTCTGCAAGT
>JAFOJB010000392.1 GCA_017420455.1 Blautia sp. | reverse complement strand
TCTGATGATGACAGTGGTCACCGGCGGAATCATGACGCCCCCGGTGGGAATCGCGCTGTACACCACCTCGGAGATCATGGAATGCAAACCGGAAGAAACCGCCAGGGACGCGATCCCGTTCTATATCGCGATCCTGACGGTCATCCTCATCATCGCCTTCATCCCGCAGGTTACCATGTTTCTCCCGAATCTGCTGTTCTGAGAAAAAAAACACCCTGCTGTGCCGCCGGTAAACGGCGCCGCAGCAGGGTATTTCTCTGTCAGTCATTATAATCTTTCAGCCTGTTCCGAAGCTCATTCAGAAGCCCGTTATTCATTGTCCTGCGATGGGTCTCCACACACATGGTAACGAAAAAAGGCGTCTCGAGGGGCAGGGGATGATATTTTCCGATCAGGTCCTTGTCTCTGGCCCGGGCAAAGTAAACGTATTCCGGATTTTCCTCCAGACGCTTCATGAGCACTTCCTTCACAAAGGTTCCGATGACCAGATTTGGACGCCGGAGCCCCAGCTCGTCAAATTTCCTCATCAGGATCTGAATATGCGGCGCCTGCAGATCCTCCACCAGGATCGTCTGCCTGGAAAGATCCTGGTATGTCACCACAGACCGGTGGACAAGCTGGTTTTTCTCGCCTGTGACAAGAACATATCTCAGTTTCACGATCTCCCCGGTCAGCAGGGAGGTATTCGGGATCAGTTCTCTGGAAATATAGCGGTACGCATACTTGTTGGAATAAAAGGACTGGTCCTGCAGTTCATCCGTCAGTGTCATTTCCAGGATCCGCACATTGTCCTTGTATTTCCGGTTGTATTCCCGGATTCCTTCCTCGATGTACATGCCAAGCGTCGTGATATTGACCAGAAAGATTTCTTCCTCGTGCTCGCCCGGAACTGTCTGCGCGATAATATCCCGGATCGAGTTTTCCGCTTCTACAATTTCCGCCAGCCGGTCATAGATCTGCTCGCAGATCGGAGTCGGCTCGGCTCCCTCCGCCGACCTTACAAAAAGCTTTACGCCCAGCTCTTCTTCCAGCTTCTGGATCGCTTTTCCCAGCCCCTGAGGCGTAATATTCAGGTTACGGGCTGCGCCGGCCATATTCCCTGTCCGGTACACTTCTCTCACAAATCGGATGGATTCTGTCCTCATGTATGATTCCTGAACGCGAACATTACTGCTTCGCGATATTCACAAACTGTGTATACTTCGGAAGCCACACCAGCTCTATGGTGCCGATGGGGCCGTTTCTCTGCTTGGCGATGATGATCTCCGCAATGTCCTTTCGCTCTGTGTCCTTATGGTAATAATCGTCCCTGTAGATAAACATGACCACATCCGCATCCTGCTCGATGGCTCCGGATTCCCGCAGATCTGAAAGCATGGGCCTGTGATCGGGACGCTGTTCCACGGCACGGCTCAGCTGGGACAAGGCGATGACCGGAACATCCAGCTCCCTGGCCAGAGCCTTCAGGGAACGGGAAATATCTGAAATCTCCTGCTGCCGGGAATCCGACCGTCCGCTGCCGCTCATCAGCTGCAGGTAATCGATCATCACGATCCCCAGGTCGTGCTCCAGTTTATACTTACGGCACTTCGAGCGAAGCTCCGCGATGGAAATACCGGGAGTATCATCGATGATCAGATGCGATCTTCCGATGGCGTCCGCTCCCTCCACCAGCTTGACCCAGTCCTCGTCCATCAGGTTGCCGGTACGCATATTCTGGGAATCCACATGGGACTCCATGGCGAGCAGACAGTTCACCAGCTGCTCCTTCGACATTTCCAGACTGAAGACCGCCACCGTGATCCCCTTCCGGAAAGCCATATACTGGGCAATATTCAGAACAAAAGCCGTCTTTCCCATGGAAGGTCTGGCCGCCACCAGGACAAGGTCGGAATTGTGCATCCCCGAAGTCTTGTAATCCAGATCCACGAACCCGGTCGGCAGTCCGGTGACATTTCCCTTCGTCATGGAAGCCCGCTCGATATTGCTGATGACATTCAGGACCACCTGCTGTATGGGAACGAACTCTCCGGTATTTCTCTTCTGGAGGATGGAAAAAAGCTTTTTCTCCGCCTCCTCCAGGATCATCTCTGTACTTTCCTTCTCCAGATAACAGGCGTTCGCCACCTCTTCGTTGGCCTTGATCAGCCTGCGAAGGACCGCTTTATTGCTCACGATCTCCGCATAATACTTCACGTTCGCGGAAGTAGGCACCGCGGCGATCAGATCCTGCACATATTCCATCCCCGTGATATCCGGCGGAACATCCTTCTCCTTCAGGCGGTTCTGGAGCGTAATAAGGTCTACCGGCTTCCCTTCATTGCAAAGCTCTACCATGGCATCAAAGATGATGCCGAACTGCGTCTGGTAGAAATCCTCGCTGGTGAGGATCTCCGACGCTGTGATAATGGCATTTCTGTCCATAAGCATGGAACCGATAACAGACTGCTCCGCCTCCATGCTGTGGGGAAGGATCCTCTTGATCAGAGCCTCTTCCAAAAAACCCACCTGCCTTCTGCTTTTGTATTGCAATTCACGGCCTCACCGGCCGGGGACGGATGTGTTTCCGCGTCCTGAAAACACATGCCGTCCCCGGCCGGTGAAGCCGTGAACCGGAACGCTTTTTCTGAAGGATCAGGCTTCCTCGTTGATCCTTACCTTCAGGCTTCCCGTAACCTTTGGATGAAGCCGGACGGGCACATCCGTCACGCCCAGGCTCTTCAGCGGGGCGTCCATCTGGAGCTTCTTTTTGTCGATCTCCAGTCCAAGCTGCTCCCTGGCGGCGTCCGAAATCTCCTTGGCGGAAACAGATCCAAAGGTCTTTCCGCCCTCGCCCACCTTCAGGGTAAGGACCACCTGCTTTGTCTCCAGCTCTTTGGCAAGCGCCTTCGCCGCCTCAAGGTTTTCCTGCGCCACCTTCTCTGCATTGGCCTTCTGCAGCTTCAGATCGTTCAGGTTTTTCGGCGTAGCCTCCACTCCCAGCTTTTTCGGCAGAATCATATTTCTGGCGTAGCCATCACTCACATTGACAATCTCGCCCTTTTTGCCAAGCGACTTCACATCTTCCAGCAGAATGACTTTCATATATCATTGCCCTCCCTTATTCTCTTGCACGTCCTGCGACTCGTCGATCATTCGTTTTAATGTTTCCAGCGTTTTCTCCACCGATTCCTTCGACTGGGCTCCTGCGATATTCATATGTCCGCCTCCGCCCATCTTCTCCATCATGACCTGCACATTCACTTCATCGATGGCCCTGGCGCTGATATAGACCTCGTCGTTGAATCTGGTAAGTACGAAGGAAGCCTTCACTCCCGCAATATTCAGCAGCTCATTGGCAGCCTGCGCTCCGACAACGGTGGGACTCTCCAGCCCCTCGCTGGGGCAGACTGCGATCGCAAAATAATCCCTGTAGATCACGGCGTTCCGCACCGCCTCTGCGCGGGCTTTATAGGAATCAATATTATCCCGCAGCATCTTCCGTACCCGGGTGACATCCGCCCCGTTTCTGCGCAGGAAAGCGGCTGCCTCGAAGGTCCGGACGCCGGAACGGGTCGTAAAATTGTTGGTATCGATCATGATCCCGGCGTACAGGCAGTCTGCCTCCATACTCCGCAGCTTCAGCCCGTCCTGGAAATACTGCAGGATCTCCGCCACCATCTCGCAGGTAGAGGAAGCGTACGGCTCCACATAAGACAGGACGGCGTTTTCAATGACCTCGCTGCCCCTCCGGTGATGATCCAGCACCACGATGGCTCTGGTAAGCTCCAGAAGCTCATGGCACTCTGTATAGCTGGGCTTGTTTGTGTCCACCACGACCACAACGGTATTCTGGTCCACCAGCTCCTTCGCCTTCTGGCTGTCCACGAACATATCCGGCTCGTATTCCGGATTGTCCAGGTACCCCGCCATCAGGGGCCGTATGGAGGTGGTAGGATCGTTCACCACAATGTGAACTGTCTTTCCCATGGTCTTGCCGGCGCGGTAAATACCGATAGCAGCTCCCAGCGCATCTACATCCGTGATCTTATGGCCCATGGCCACGATCTTTTCCTTGCTTCCGATGATTTCCTGCAATGCCTGCGCCTTCACCCTGGCCTTTACCCGGGTATTTCTCTCCAGCTGAGGAGATTTCCCGCCATAATAGGTAGTGTTGGATCCATTTTTGATGACGACCTGGTCGCCTCCGCGTCCCAGGGCCATCTCGATGGCCGCCCTGCTGTATTCGTAGTCCTGCAGGAACCCATGTCCGTTCAGCCCGATCCCGATGCTGAGGGTCACCGCCAGGTCATTTCCGATATTGACGCCCTTCACCTCGTCCAGGATGTGGAACCGCTGCTCCATCATCTGCTGCAGAGACGACTGGTTCATCACCAGGAAGTACTTGTCCTTTTCCAGCTTCTTCACAAGACCCTCGAAGCCGGAAAAATACTTCGTGATCTTTCTGTCAACCAGTGCGATCAGCAGGGAACGCTTCACATCGTCCAGGCTCTCCAGCGCTTCATCGTAATTGTCAAGACACGCAAGGCCAAGCACTGCTTTTTCATCCTCGATCTGCTGCAGGCATTCCCGGTACTCTGTCTCATCGTACAGATACATGGTGATGATACGCTTGTCTGAGGAGGCGTATTCCGGAAAGACCCTGCCGGAAGAAAGCGCCTCCAGATCCACCAGGCGCAGGCTTATGCGGTAGATTCTGTCCCCATAATATACAGCGAAG
>JAFOJB010000391.1 GCA_017420455.1 Blautia sp. | reverse complement strand
GAATGCTCCTCTCCTGAGAAGATCCTGAGTATCCCTTTATGGGGCGCACAGCAAAGGCACAAGCCCTTCCGGAAAACTTCTGCTCCTCCTTACGGGTCTGCCCGTGCTGTCCGCCCTGATCAATCGGCTTTTATTCTTTTACAGTTTTTATTCCTCTTCGCTGTCCACGTACTCTGCAGCTTCCATTCCGGCGATACGTCCGGTGTTTACGGCAAATCCCATGGAGTTTCCGGGAAGCAGGAACATGTAGCTGTCGTCATAAATGTTGCAGGCATCTGCTCCGGCAGCATAAAGTCCGGGAATCGGCTCGAATTCGCTGTCACATACTTCGCAGTTTTCGTTGATGCGGATACCGCCTACGGTTCCGTATCCGCCGGGACGGATTGCTGCTGCATAGTATGGTCCCTTCACCAGCGGGCGGAGATATTTCTTACGTTTGAAGAACTCTTCGTCGGTGCTGTCGCAGTAGTCGTTGTAGTTCTCTACGGTCTCCAGAAGGTTCTCGCAGTTGATCCCGGTCTTCTCGGCCAGCTCTTCAAGAGTATCTGCCATGAACAGACCCTTGTTTCCGGTAGCCTCTGCCATCTTCACGCCATCCATGAAATCGGACACATCCGGATTGAAACGGACCATGCTGATCTCGTCTACGCCGTTCCTCATGTAATACTTCACGATGGAGGTATCTACGATGCTGAAGAGGACGCGGTGCTTGCTGTGGGATGCGGCGTTGGAAAGGAAAGTGGTGTTCTGCATCTCTTCCTCATCCATGACACGTTTTCCCTGAAGGTTGACCAGAAGGTTCGGCTGCATCATGATATTCGGCACACTGGTGGGAAGCTCGTCGATGCCTTCAAAGTTTGCCGCCTCCTCGATCCTTACGCGGGTGTGATCTGCGCCGGCTTCCCATGCCATACGGCAGCCGTCTCCTGCATTTCCGGGGATCGCGAAGTTGAACATATCCACGCCGAATTCATATCCTGTCTCATCCTTGATGAATTTCGGGTTCGCGCCGGCGCCGCCGGTAGCGATGATCGCTGCCTTGCAGGCGATCTCGATCTCTTTTCCGTCCTTATCTGTGGCGATGACGCCGCAGACCTTGCCTTCCTCGTCCTTCAGGATCTTCTTTCCGGGAGTTTCCGTCATAACCTTTACTCCCAGCTCCTGCGCCCTGTTGAGAAGAGCCTTGTTCATGAAGGAAGCCGCGCGGGGTCCGATGCCCTGGTCCGTCTTCACGATATGCCAGGTGGGCTCGGATTTGGTGAAATATTTGTAGGCGCCTTCGAATTCCACACCCATGTCCTCCAGCCACTCGATCGTCTCAGCAGACTGCTCGAAGTAGCGTTTTACCAGACGGCCGTCGATATTGTAATGGGTATACTCCATGATCATGCGAAGCGCTTTTTCCACAGTGATGTCATACATCTGTCTCTTCTGATAGCTGGAGCCGATGGCCAGCGGTCCCATGCCCATATTGGCGGCGCCGCCGACAGAAGCGTTTTTCTCGATCAGGATTACATCTGCTCCATCCTCTGCTGCCTGCACTGCTGCAGAAAGACCGGCTGGTCCTCCTGCGATGACTACTACCTGAGTTGTGAAATCTGCCATTTTCTTGTTCTCCTCTCATTAATAAAATATAAAGCTATACCTAAAAATATAATGCTATACCTTTTCTGTGTCCTATAGCTCCTTATGCTCTTTCTTCAGCCTGGTCTCAGCATGGCTGAAGAACATCCCAGTGCTCCGCCAGCTTTCCGTCCTGAATCCGGTAAATATCGACCACTCTGCACTTTGTATTGCCTTCCGGATCCACATTTTTCAGATATACCGCGATCATATCCCCCTCGGAGATGGTCATCTGAATCTCCAGATGGAAGGTAGGCTCCACCTTGAACTTTTCCCGGAAACCATCCATGATCCCCTGCCGCCCCTGGGCTACGCCGGGATTATGCTGGATATAATCCTCCCGGATATATTTCAGGGCGCTGTCTACATTGTGTTCGTTGAAAAATTCCCTGTAGAAATTCTCAATAATCTCTTTGTTTGTCATGCTGTTCTCCTGAAAACGCTTCTAACCCTTCCGGTCCGTTTCCTGGCAGAGTACGGAATATGAGAAGGGTTGAAGGTTATTGACAAGTGTATACTGTTATGATTATTTTACAAAATTCTCTGCAAAATGGCAAGCCACAGAATGACCGGGTTTAATCT
>JAFOJB010000390.1 GCA_017420455.1 Blautia sp. | reverse complement strand
GGATATACCCGGGAAAAATGTGAAGAGATCATCTCCTCCTCCAGGATACGGGAAACCTGCTCTGCCTCCTCTTTCTTTGTCTCGATCAGAAGCTCGTCGTGAACCTGCAGAAGAAGCCTGGAAGAGAGTCCTTCTGCCAGAAGCCTTTTATGCACTCTGTTCATGGCGATCTTGATGATATCCGCCGCCGTTCCCTGGATGGGGGAATTCATGGCGACCCGTTCCCCGAAGGATCTCTGCATGAAATTGCTGGATTTCAGCTCCGGCACGGGTCTGCGTCTTCCGTACATGGTAACGGCATAGCCTTTTTCCTTTGCGTCCGCCACGCACTGGTCCAGAAAGCCTTTGATCCTGGGATAGGTTTCAAAATATTTTTCGATATACTCCGCGGCCTCTTTCCTGGTGATGGAAAGATCCTGGCTGAGGCCGAAGGAACTGATGCCGTAGACGATTCCGAAATTAACTGCCTTGGCGTTCCTTCTCTGCAGAGGCGTAACCTCTTCGAAAGGCACGTGGAATACCTGGGAAGCGGTCATCCTGTGGATATCCTGGGCTTCCTTGTATGCCTGGATCAGTTTTTCATCCTCGGACATATGGGCCAGCACCCGAAGCTCTATCTGGGAATAGTCCGCGTCCAGAAAGACAAAACCCTCCTCCGGCACAAAAACCTTGCGGATGAGCCTTCCCAGCTCCATACGGACCGGGATATTCTGCAGATTCGGCTCGGTGCTGCTGATCCGTCCTGTGGCGGTGATGGTCTGGTTGAAGGTAGAATGGATCCTGCCATCCCCGCCGATCACGCTCTGCAGACCGTCCGCATAGGTGGATTTCAGCTTCGTCAGCTGCCGGTACTCCAGGATATCCTGCACAATGGGCTGCTCCGGAGCCAGCTTCTCCAGTACATCTGCTGCCGTGGAATAGCCGGTTTTTGTCTTCTTCCCGCCGGGAATCTGCAGCTTTTCGAACAGGATCTGCCCCATCTGTTTCGGGGAATTGATATTGAATTCCTCTCCCGCCTGCTGCCAGATCTTCTGCTCCAGCTCCGCAATACGGACAGAGAGCTTTTCCCCGTACTCCTTCAGCTCTTCCCCCTTCACCCGGATTCCGTACTTCTCCATGGAAGACAGGGTGAAGATGAGGGGCCGTTCGATCTTTGTATAGACCTCCCACATGCCCTGATCCTGAAGCCTTTTTTCGATGTTTTCCCGGCAGGCCATGGCGACATAGGCCATCTGGCAGGCATAGCTGGAAAGAGCCTCCGGCTGCTCCTGCGCTGCTTTTTTGTACGTCAGCTTTCCGATCAGCTCTTCCCGGGCAGGAAAATGCGCTCCTCCCAGATATTCCTGCGCCAGGTCGTCGTAGGGATAGGACGCCTTCAAAGGGTTCAGAAGGTAGGCCGCTACGCCGGCGTCGAATACCTTCTCCTCCTGCGAAAGAGCTGCTTTTTTCAGAAGCTCCTTGATATCCATGGCGCAGATGAGAACCTTCCCGGAAAGCGCCGCAAGTCCCTGAAAGAAATCCTTCTCCTGCTCCTTCTCAGACAGAGGCAGAAAATAGGTTTCCTCTTCTCCGAGGCAGAGACCTGCGCCGTACACCACGTCCTCCTCCAGAAGAAGCGATACTCCGATGGAGGCCAGCTTTTCTGCCTTTTCCAGCAGGACTGCGATTCCTTCCGTATCCTCCACCTCAAAGAATTCCTGGGCATGACTGGAAGAGGCGGTGTCGGCTTCCTCGAAACGGCCCAGAAGATTTTTAAATTCCAGCTTTTTGCAAAGCTCATAGGCTTCCGGCGTAAAAATCTTCCCGAGCCTGGCTTCCTCGTAGGAAAATTCCAGCGGGCTGTCCGTATTGATGGTGGCCAGGGTTTTGGAAAGGACCGCCAGATCGAAGTGCTCCTCCATGGCCTTTCTCGCTTTGTTCGGGGTCACTTCCTCCAGATGAGAGCGGGCGTTTTCAATGGTGCCGAACTGAACCACCAGTTTTGTGGCCGTCTTCTCCCCTACTCCCGGAAGTCCCGGAATATTGTCCGAAGAATCCCCCATCAGGGCCTTCAGCTCAATAATCTGCCGGGGCGTCACCTGATATTTCTCCACCACATCCCTGGTATGATAGTTTTCGATGGTGGTCTGCCCCTTCACCGTCTTCGGAAGGCGGATCAGGATATGGTCCGTAGCCAGCTGCAAAAGGTCCCGGTCGCCGGAAAGGATGGTGACCTCCATCCCCATTTTTTCGCTCCGCACGGCCAGCGTCCCCAGCAGATCGTCGGCTTCATACCCCTCCAGCATGACAAGACGGATTCCCATCCTGGCAAGCATATCCTTCAGGAGGGGAACCTGCTGCCGTAATTCCTCCGGCATGGGATGCCTGGTTCCCTTGTAGGCTTCATACATTTTGTGCCGGAAGGTCGGCGCATGGACATCAAAGGCTACGGTCAGATACGTGGGCTGTTCCTCCTCCAGTATTCGAAGGAGGATATTCAGAAAGCCATAGACGGCGCCGGTATGCGTCCCCTCGCTGTTTGTAAGATCCGGAAGTCCGTAAAACGCGCGGTTGATGATACTGTGCCCATCTATCAACAGTATTTTTTCACTCATAATGGTTCTGTCTCCGTATTTGGTTCTGTCTCCGTATAAGAATTGATCCGGAAATAACTGTCTCTATCCTGAGCAATTAACGCAGGATCAGGAAGATGACAAGGATGAACAGAAGGAAAATGCCGCCGACGGCACCTCCGATGAGGAGGAAACGGTTCAGGTAGATTTTCCGGATATGGTTTCTGGCGTTCCTGAGATCCTCGGAAAGAAGCAGCCGGAAATCCATCTCGGAATCGTCATCCTCCGAAAGCTGCTGGATCGCTTTATAGACTATGAAATTGGTCTCCAGCTCCTCACGGCAGGCCGTACATTTTTCGATATGTTCCAGAAAGCTTTCCAGTTCATTTAAAGACAGATTTCTGTCGATATACCGGGATACCATTCCTTCTGCCTGCTGACAGGTGATTTCCATAAATATATTCCTCTTATATGCAAATATTACCAGACATACATTCTTGCAGGATGACGATTCTGTACAGTCGGCCAGAACACGGCCGACAACAGAATCTGTCTCCTCTTATTTCTTTTTCAGATTTCCCAGGATCCCGCGCCAGAGGGATTTCGTCACTTCGCGCCCCAGGGTATTCAGGGCGTTGTTCACGGTCTTTTCAAAAACGGCGTTCTTCCTTCTCTGTTCCCGTTCTTCCCTTTCCTTTTCCCTGCGGAGACGTTCTTCCTCCCGCTCCTTTTCCCTGCGGAGGCGCTCCTCCTCCCGTTCCTTTTCCCTGCGGAGACGTTCTTCTTCCTTTTCCCTGGCGATGCGTTCCTTCTCTCTGGCAGCCTCTTCTTCTGCCTGCCGGAGGGCTTCCTCCTGCTCCTCGAATTTCTTCATCAGCACCTCGTAGGCCGACTCCCGGTCTGTCAGTGTATCATATTTCGGACCCAGGCCGTCCTGAAGAAGGAGGGTATAACGCTCCTGGTCCTGAATGGTGCCCATACGGCTCTGGGGCGGAAGCACTTTACAGTACTGAACAATGGACGGGATTCCTTCCTCATCCAGGAAGGAGATCAAAGCCTCCCCTACGCCCAGCCTGGTGATCACATCCAGCGTGGAGAATTCCGGATTCTCCCGGAAAGCCTGGGCTGCTGCCTTTACCGCCTTCTGGTCTGCCGGCGTATACGCCCGGAGGGCATGCTGCACCCGGTTTCCCAGCTGTCCCAGCACCTCGTCCGGAATGTCCGACGGATTCTGGGTGACAAAATAGATCCCGACGCCTTTTGAACGGACCAGCTTTACGACCTGCTCGATCTTCTGCAGCACGCTTCTGGAAGCGCTCTTAAAGAGGAGGTGGGCTTCATCAAAGAAAAAGACCATCCGAGGCTTCTCCAGATCCCCGGCTTCCGGAAGATCCTCGAAAAGCTCCGACATGAGCCAGAGCATAAAGGTGGCGTACAGCTTCGGAGAATGGATGAGCTTCACGCAGTGGAGGACATTTACATATCCTTTCCCCGTATAATCCGTGCGCATCCAGTCCCGGATGTCTACCGAGGGTTCGCCGAAGAACTTGTCCCCGCCCTGCTGTTCCAGCGCGGATATGCTCCTTACGATGGCTCCGATGCTCTGGGAGGTGATGTTTCCGTAGGAAAGGGTAAATTCCTTCGCGTTCTGGCCTACAAACTCCAGCATGATCCTGAGATCCTTCAGGTCGATAAGGAGGAGGCCGTTGTCATCCGCAATGCGGAAAAGGATGGAGAGGATGTTGCTCTGGGTCTCGTTCAGCTCCAGCAGCTGTGCAAGAAGGAGCGGTCCCATTTCCGTGACGGTGGTCCTGAGAGGATGCCCTTCTTCCCCCAGTACATCCCAGATGCAGGTGGGATAGGGCTGATAATGGAAGCCAGCCTCTGCAAGACCGAATCTCTGGATCCTCTTCTGCATATCCTCGGTATCTTCTCCTGGCTGGCTGATGCTGACCACATCGCCTTTTACATCTGCCAGGAATACCGGAATCCCGCAGTCGCTGAAGGA
This sequence comes from Blautia sp., assembly GCA_017420455.1. Classification (GTDB taxonomy): domain Bacteria; phylum Bacillota; class Clostridia; order Lachnospirales; family Lachnospiraceae; genus Blautia_A. The sequence goes on along the minus strand of JAFOJB010000390.1, from coordinate 171 downwards.
TTCCGCCAGTACCTTCAGGGTAATGGTCTTTCCCGTGCCTGTAGCGCCGGCGATCAGGCCATGCCTGTTCGCCATCTTCGGTACGATGCATACTCTGTCTTTATTTTCATTCTGTGCCTGTCCGATCCAGAACATGCCTTCTGTAAACATACTTACTCCTCCTTCTCCTCT
>JAFOJB010000389.1 GCA_017420455.1 Blautia sp. | reverse complement strand
CCGAAATCTCCCATATGTCAACATTTTATTTTCTATTTGCACCTCTCCGAATGCCATATTTTATTGACATTATTTCATGTCCGATGCTGTTTTGCACACCTTCGTCTGCCGTTTTTACATTTGACACTAATAATCTTCTGTATTATAATCAAAATGTCGGAAAATTTATGATACCATTGCAAAAACACATTTCGATAAATGAGGATTATCTTTCTATACTGCACCTCATCATTCAGATAAAACAGCGAAAGGAGAACATATGGCTGAACGAGTGACGATCCAGGATATTGCAGACGCGCTCGGGCTTTCCAGGAACACCGTGTCCAAGGCGATCAACAATACAGGTGTTCTGGCAGATGCAACGCGTGAAAAAATATTGCTGAAGGCTGTAGAGATGGGCTATAAACAGTTTTCATATATTAAACCGGAAGATTTCCGGACCTCTTTATCGGCAGAGCCCAAAACAGCAGTCAGTCCGGAAGGAGGCGGCATCATAGCGGTACTGACCACCTGCCAGCTCGGAAATTCCCATTTCTCATCCACCATGCTGGACAAGGTCCACCGTGAACTGTCCCAGGCCGGTTACAGCCTTACCATGTACCGGATCTCTCCCGAGGATCTGAAAGCATGCCGCCTGCCGTCCGCTTTCCCTCCGGAAAAAACAGACGGCATCATGTGTATCGAGGTTTTTGACTTCGCCTACGGTACCTTTCTGACTTCTCTCGGCATTCCCCTGCTGTTTATTGACGGGCCGGTTCCCATACCCGGCAAGAAGCTTGCCACAGATATGCTGGTGATGAACAACCGGTCCGAGATCTACACTTTCGTTGCAAAAATGAAAGAAAGGGGAAAGAAGACCTTCGGCTATATCGGACACACCATGCACTGCATTTCCTTCCAGGAACGGTTTCTGGCCCTTCAGGAAGCTCTGCGCTTCTGTGAGCTTCCATTTAACGAGAAATACTGTATCACCGGGGTCGATCCTGATATTGATATCGGCTCCGGATCCCCTTATCAGGATTATCTCTCAAAGGAGCTGGACAAAATGCCGGAGCTTCCCGACGTTTTCCTCTGCGCAAATGATTTCGTCGCGTATGATCTCCTGCAGGCCTGCAGGAAAAAAGGCCTGCAGGTCCCCAGGGATTTTTATCTTTGCGGCTTCGATGATTCCGCGGAATCCCGGGTAACCACCCCGACCCTTACCACGATCCATATTCACAGCCAGATCATGGGGTTCTCCGCGGCACAGCTGCTGTTGACCAGGATCAAGTATCCTTACCTGCATTACAGAACTGTCTATACGGAAACCTCCCTGATCTGCCGGGAATCCACAGAATCCTGATCCGGAGGTATACTATGCGGAATTTTCTCAGTCCCGACAACGCCGTTATGTCATTTATCACCCGTATTGTTTACGCAGTTTGGCTGAATATCCTGTGGTTTGTGTTCTCTCTTCCCGTTTTTACCGCCGGTGCTTCCACAACAGCGTTGTTCTACGTTACTCTGAAGATGGCCAGAAACGAGGAAGGAAACATCACAGCCCAGTTTGTCCAGGCGTTCCGGGAAAACTTTCGTTTTTCGACCAAAGTCTGGCTGATCATGCTGGCCGGTCAGGCGGTACTGGCTCTGGACGGCTATGTTCTCTGGCATATGCGGTTTACCAATGCGTTCTGGACCTTCCTTACCGCGGTTTATATCGTACTTCTCGCCGGATGTATTATTTCAGCCATGTACATTTTTCCTCTTATGGCGCGTTTTGAAAATACCGTCCGCGCCATGTTCATTAATTCCATCATGGTCGGGATCCGTTATCTTCTCTGCACAGCTGCCATGGCTGCCATCTATTTTATCATGCTGCTGATCATTGTCCGTTTCTTTACACCGGCTGTTATTTTCGGCGAAGGTCTGTGCGCGTTTCTGTGTTCGTATCTGCTTTCGGGCATTCTCGAGAGGCTCGCTCCTCCGCAGGAACCGCCGGAAGAAAACAGTACAGATGAAGCCTGATCTCTTATTTCTGTCAAAGAAAGGTATGTCATGAAATTATGGTCCTCTCTTCCCGAAAGCAAAATCTGGAAAGAGCTTTCCCTTACCGGTAAGATCCGGTATCTGTGGGATTATTACAAGCTTCCCTTTGCCGCCGCCCTGATCCTGATATACTTTACAGGCTTCTTCCTGATAAGGTTTCTGACTCATCAGGAACCAGTCCTGTATGCGGCCATGGTGAATGTAGCCGTAAGTCCGGAGCTGGAATACGACCTCACCGGCCGGTATATGTACGACAGGCTCATCGACGAGGACAATAACCCTCTGATGCTTTACAAAAATCTCTACCTGACCGACAATCCGACCAGCGAGGTCTTCACCTATACCCAGGCCTCTCAGATGAAGATTCTTGGCACCATCGAAGCCCAGGAACTGGATATCGTCTTTATGGATAAAGAAGCTTTCGATGCATTCGCGCAGAATGGATTTCTGTATGACCTGGATCTGCTGCTGGAAGAGAGCAAAGAGGAACATCCTGATCTTCGGCAGAAAACAGCAGGCCATCTGATCCGGAACATGGAGATCCGGGAAGACAATGCAAAAGAGATCGCGCTTGACCCTTCTGTCGAATATCAATCTGTAACCGCCGAATTCGAAATGGGAATCGATCTTTCCTCCTCTCCCTTATTCCAGGACAGCGGATTTACAGAATCCGTATATCTGGGCGTCCTGCGAAATACCCCCAGAAAAGAACAGGCTCTGGATTATATCGAATATCTTTATCAGTAAGACAAGGGGAAGACAAGGGGAAGGGGGAAGATGGAAGACAAGGGGACGGTTCTTTTGTCTTGTTGTTG
>JAFOJB010000388.1 GCA_017420455.1 Blautia sp. | reverse complement strand
TTTTTACAAACCCCTTATTTTATTATTTATACTCCCCTCGAAACACCCGGCAGCTCCCCTGCCGGGTGTTTCCCTTTTCTGTAAAAACTTTTTCCTTGATATTACAACAGATAAACAGGAAGCTCCTCCCCGACAGAAATTTTCCTGCTGCCGGAAGCCTTCCCCGCCTCTTCCTGGTTTTCGATCCCGGCTGCTGCCCCGTTCCCGGCGTCTGCCGCTTCATTCTTTTCTTCCACAGCCTTTTTCGTTCTGGTCCTTGTCTTTTTCCTGACCGGTTCGCCGGCCTGTGCGCCGTCCTTCTCCGGCGCGGCGTCTTCCTTTACCGCCGCTTCCGTCAGTCCCTCTGCAGCCTCTGCAGCTGCGGACGTCCTTTTTCCTGCTCCTGAAGCACGTCTGATGCTTTCCTTACCTACTGGCATAGCTTCATTACCTCCTCAGCCAATTCTGTATATTCCTTCGCGCTCCTGCTGGATTTTCTGAATTCCACTACAGGCTCGCTGTTGTCCTGGGACCATTCAATTGTGCTGTCCACCCGGATCACCGTATCCAGAAGCCGGATCCCATCCATCTCCTTCAGTGTCTCCATGGTCTGTCTGAAATATGTTTTCCGGACATCCGCCTTTGTCACCACGATCCCCATGACCCGGAGCTGCGGCGCCAGCTCCTTTACCTCCTCCAGAAAGTCAAACATATTCGCAAGTCCGAACATCCCCCATGGGCTGGCCTCCACCGGTACCAGGACCTGATCCGAGGCACACAGGATATTCAGGACCCATCCTCCCAGAGTAGGCGGCGCGTCGATCAGGATAAAATCATACGTTCCCGACTCCCGGATGTTCTTCAGGCATTTCTTCAGGATAAATTCCCTCTGCCATTTTGTAAACAGCTCATATTCAATGGAGCTCATCAGGATGGAAGAAGGGACCAGATCCAGGTTCGGATAGGGGGTATGTACAATATCGTCTGTCAGATCCCTTTGTTTTGTTACTGCCTGATACAGATTTTTATCGCTTTTTGCCATCCGGAGGACCTCCTCCTCCGGGAAGAAGGACAGGGAAAGGTTCAGCTGCATATCCCCGTCTACCAGCAGGACCTTCTTTCCCATCCGGGCCATGGCCGCCCCCACATTGGAGCAGGTAGTGGATTTGCCGCTTCCCCCTTTATTGTTGGTAAAACAGATCGTCACAGTATTCATATGTCCTCCCGGGACAAAAGAGCACTCTTCTGCCCCCTGCGGTCCCTGGCTGTATCACCGGCGCTCCCGGGGTTCGAAGATCCCTGGAAGCGCCGGAGCCGGGGGAATTCTTTATCACCAGATTCCGGAATCCACTGCTGCGCGTTCAATGACAAGACCTCTGGTATAGCGGTCGATGAAGGCATTGTAGCCTTCCACCCCCGCCGGATCCGGCTGCAAGGTCGAGCCTTCATTTCCGGCGAATACCTTATTCTCCAGGAATTTCTCCAGCGGCTCATCCTCTCCCTTTGTAAGCATGTAAGAAGCCAGAAGGGCCATTCCCCAGGCGCCGCCCTCTCCCGCGGTCTCCATGACAGAAACCGGCGCATTGACAAGGTCTGCAAGAACCTGCTGCCCGACTCCCTTTGTCTTGAAGAGCCCGCCGTGTCCCAGAAGACGGTCTACCTTCACATTCTCCTTCTTCAGCAGGATATCAAGGCCGATGCGGACCGCGCCAAGACAGGTATACAGATTGGTTCTCATAAAGTTCGCAAGGGTAAAGCTGCTTTCCGGAGAACGCACCAGCATGGGACGGCCCTCGGTGAAGCCGGTCACATGCTCGCCGGAATGATAGCAGTAAGCCAGCAGGCCGCCGCAGTCCGGATCTCCCTCCATCGCCTTATGGTACAGGGTGCCGTAAAGCTTGTTCATATCCACTTCCATACCCATGGCTTCCATAAATTCCTTAAAGAGATTGACCCAGGCATTCAGATCCGTCGTACAGTTGTTGGAATGCGCCATCCCGACCAGTTCCCCGGAGGGAGTGGTGACCATATCCAGTTCCTCATAGGGTCTGGAAAGCTCGTGCTCCAGCACCACCATCGCAAAGGCAGAGGTTCCGGCAGAAACATTGCCGGTCCTTCTCGCGACACTGTTGGTGGCCGCCATACCGGTTCCTGCGTCTCCCTCCGACGGGCACATGGGAATACCGGCCTTCAGCTTTCCGGAGACATCCAGAAGCTTCGCGCCTTCCTCTGTCAGCGTACCTGCATTGTCTCCTGCCAGCAGGATTTTCGGGAAGATATCCCGGAATTTCCAGGAAAAGCCGTACGGAGCGACCAGCTCGTCAAACTTGTCCACCATCTCCTGGTTGTAGTCCTTTTTCACCGTATCGATGGGGTACATTCCGGAGGCTTCCCCGATACCCAGGGTACGGTTTCCGGTCAGCTTCCAGTGGATATATCCATCC
>JAFOJB010000387.1 GCA_017420455.1 Blautia sp. | reverse complement strand
TCAATATTGTATTCGATCCCCTGCTCATTTTCGGGATCGGCCCCTTCCCAAGAATGGGGATTGCGGGGGCTGCCACAGCGACAGTGGCCGGACAGATCCTTGCCGCGTGTATTGCTTTCCTGCTGAACCTGAAGAAGAATTCCTGGATTCATCTGTCGGCAGCGGCGGTCTTTCATCCGGACCCTGCCTCGGCCAGGGAAATCTACCGCGTGGGGATTCCCAGTATGATCACCATCGGCCTGAATTCCGCTACCTCCTTCCTGGTGAACCAGGTTCTCCTTTCCTATTCCACCACAGCCACGGCTGTCTACGGAATCTGGCTGAAGCTGCAGAACTTCTGCTTCATGCCGGCTTTCGGAATGAACAACGGCATGGTGCCGATCCTGTCCTACAATTACGGAAAAAGGGCAGCAGACCGGGTGAGAAAGACCATACGGTACGCAATTACCTCCATCGTGTCCCTGATGCTTGTGCTGACGGTGGTATTTGAACTGATCCCCGGCGTCCTGCTGAAGCTTTTCAATGCTTCTCCGAATATGATGGAGATCGGCATGCCTGGCCTGCGGATCCTGGTGCTTTCCCTCGTACTGGGCGGCGCGAACATCATTCTTTCTTCCGCCATGCAGGCTCTTAACCATTCGGGCTATACGCTGCTGATGAATATTTTCCGGAATTTCCTTCTTCCGGCAGGAGGTTTTTACCTGTTATCCTTTTTCTTCCACAACCTTTCCAGACTGTGGATGGCCGTCCCCCTCACCGAGCTTTTCGTTTTCCTTCTGGGAATTGTCCTGTACAGGAAAATGGCTGAGCACCTGAGGCAGCTCTGAGGCTCCGGAGCCTGATACTGTTCGAAAGCGGAAGCCTGCCGGATGAAGCAGTTTCGATTACGGGACCGGAATCGGAATCCGGCAAAAAGACAGGCAATTCGGGACAGTTATTTCTGAATCAATCCTGAATACCTGCTCATAAGAGGAGGTCACTATGGAAAGAAAGAGAGTGGAGTTTACCAACCGGCAGCTGAGAGACATGATCGTTCCACTGTTTTTCGAGCAGTTCCTGCTGATGCTCGTAGGCATCGCAGACACTTTTTTCATAAGTCAGGCAGGGGAAAGCGCGGTGGCGGGCGTATCTCTTGTGAATCAGTTTAATACGGTATTCATCTATCTGTTCACTGCCCTCGCTTCAGGCGGGGCTGTGGTCATCAGTCAGTATATCGGAAGCCGTAACCATGATTCTGCAGGAGAAGCCTCCAGTCAGCTTCTGATGTTTTCCTTCCTTTTTTCCCTTTTGCTCACGGCAGGTGTCCTGCTGGGAAACAGGTCAATACTTCGTTTCCTTTTCGGAAACGTGGAAAACGATGTCATGGATGCCTGCGTGACTTATCTCAGAATATCGGCTTACTCCTATCCGGCCATCGCAGTCTACAACGCCGGCGCGGCCATATGCAGAAGTCTTGGAAAAACGAAGGTTACAATGAATATCTCCATCGTTTCCAATATCATCAATGTCATCGGGAACACGATCGGAATCTTTGTCCTGCACGCCGGAGTGGCCGGAGTGGCTTATCCTTCGCTGATCGCGAGAACCTTCTCGGCGGCGGTCATCACGTATCTCTGTTTTAACAGAAAGAACGAGGTCTTTTACAGGACAGAGTGGATCGTCGGATGGAACGGCAGCCTTTTGTCGAAGATCTTGAAAATCGCCATACCAAACGGCGCCGAGAACGGGATATTCCAGCTGGTAAAGGTGGCCTTGTCGAGCATCGTTGCCCTCTACGGGACTTACCAGATCGCGGCGAACGGCGTGGCGCAGAGCATCTGGTCTCTGGCAGCCCTGGCCGGCGCTGCGCTGGGGCCGGTTTACATTACGGTCATAGGGCAGTGCATGGGGGCAGGGGATACCACGGCAGCAGAGTTTTACTTTAAGAAGCTGATAAAGATCACACTGGCTTTTTCGATCACGTGGAATCTGTTCGTCTTTCTGATCACTCCCCTGATGCTGCGTTTTTACAATATGTCGGAGGAGACGGTCTCTCTCACGATCACGCTGGTCATCATACATAATATCTTCAACGCTGCTGCGTTTCCGTTTTCCGGGTGTCTTGGCAACGGACTCAGAGCTGCGGGTGATGTTTCCTTCACCATGATCGTTTCTATCGCATCGACACTATGCGTAAGACTTCTTCTGTCCTATATCTTCAGCGTTGTATTCTCAATGGGGGTGATCGGCATCGCCATCGCCATGTGCGCGGACTGGATCGTAAGAGCGATACTGTTTATTGCCCGCACAAATAGCGGAGCCTGGAAGACAAAAAAAGTCATCTAGACAGTTGCCTATTGATTTTATCCGGTTCCTGGATTATAGTTTTAGAAGAGACTTACTCTGTATGACACGATTTTTGCAGGAGGGTATTATGGCAGAACAGCACGAAGAGCAGATCAGAATCGTACAGGAAACCGTGGCGGGAAAAGAAATCACCTTTGCCCACGTCATGGGAAGCCCGGCACCTGTCATTTACCAGAAGCTGGGGCTCAACCCGCAGCTGGATTACCGGCAGTCGGCAATCGGGATCATGAATATGACGCCGCCGGAATCGGCGGTGATCGCATCGGATATCGCAGTGAAGAGCGGAAATGTCTATCTGGGCTTTGCGGACCGTTTTACCGGAACGCTGATCATCACAGGAGAGATTTCCGACGTGACCAGTGCCCTGACGGAGATCGTCCGGTATTTCCGGGAATCTCTGGGCTATGTCGTCTGCAATATTACAAAGAGATAGGGGCCGGGACATGGAAAGAGCCGCAAGAATCACAAAACAGGAGCTTCTGGAAAGGATCTTCCATGATGATTTCGAGAACCTGAAGGGGAAAAGGCTGCGCATGACCCGTGTGCGGGTTCCCGGGAAAGAGGTATGTCTGGCCCATGTCATCAGCAGAAGCGAGACCCGCATCTACCAGAATCTTGCACTGCACATCGGCGCCCACGAGGGTGAGGATCACACCGGCGAGTCCATCGGGCTGGTACGGTTTACCCCCTGGGAGGCAGTTGTGGTGGCAGCGGATGTCGCCATGAAGAGCGCCAATGTGGAGCTCGGGTTCATGGATCGTTTCTGCGGGACGCTGATCATCACCGGGAGGCTTGCAGAGGTACAGACAGCTGTGGAAGAGGTCGTACGGTTTTTTAAGGAAACGCTTGGATTTCGGACCTGCGAGGTACATAGAAGCTGATATGAAGAAAATGTTTCTGATGGGAAGAAGCGAAGCCGGGAAGACGTCTCTGGTACAGGCGATGAAGGGCGAAGAGCTTCATTATGTGAAAACACAGTATACGGATTCCGGGGAGGATACCATAGATTCCCCGGGAGAATATGCCGAATCCAAATGGTTCAGCGTAGGGCTTGCGTGCTTCTCCTTTGAGGCGGATGTGGTCGCCGTTGTCCAGGCAGCGGATGAGCCGTTCAACCTGTTCTGCGACGGCAGCCATTCCTTTATCCAGCGCCCGCTGATCGGCGTGATCACCAAGATCGATTCCCCCTATGCCAATATCCCCATGGTCCGGCAGTGGCTTATGAATATCGGCTGCGAACGGATTTTTCTGGTAAGCAATGTGACAAGGGACGGGATCGACGAGCTTATAGAGTATCTCAAAGAGGATCTGCCGCCTCTTACCATGGAACAGGCGATTTTCAAACAGCAGCTGGGGCTGAATGAATGGGATCCCCTTCCGGAGGGAGTGGAGTATCCAGCATAAATCTTCTCCAGAACAGGGTCTGGCCGTCTTTACAAAATCGTTATCAGGCAGCAGTGTATGTCAGGATAATCTTACGAAAAGAGGAGACAATCATGAACAGAAAATGGTCTGGGGTACTTTGTTTCATGCTGCTGGGTATGTTGTTCCTTCGCTTTCCGGCAGCTGCATCTGAAGCAGAAGCGGAACCGGGGGCGGAGAAACGGATCCTGGTAATCGAAACGACAGACATGCACGGATGGATTTTAGACGCTTCTTCGGGAGATCCGGAAAAATTCCAGTACCGTCTGGCCTATATCGCCGGAGTGGTGGAAAAAGCCAGGGAGTCAGGAGAGTACGACGATGTGCTCCTTCTGGATGGAGGGGATGACTTCCAGGGCCCTCCCGTCTCCAATCTGCTGTTCGGTGCTCCGATGCGTGCCGCGATGGACGCAATGGGTTATGACGCCGCAGCGCTTGGAAATCATGAGTTTGACTGGGACGTGACCGAGTACGGCGGGGATGGAGAAGGTACCATGGTATCCTATGAAGTGGGAAAATATGCCGGGGATCCTGACATTCCGGTCCTGGCACCCGGCCTGTATGACGCGGCAAGCGGTGAACGTGTGCCCTTTACCAGGGATTATACTGTGGTGGAAAAGGCAGGAGAGAGGATCGCCGTCGTCGGATACATCCCCGATTACCGCGGCTCCATTAAAACGATAAAAGCGGCTCCCTTTGAAATCGATGGGGACCTGGAGAAGCTGGATGCGCTTGTCCGGGAAGTGAATGAAAAGGAACAGCCGGATATCACCATAGTGCTGGGGCATGACGCGCCTCAGCCGGTCGCGGAGGCCATGGATCCGGAAGCGGTAGATCTTGTTCTTGGCGGTCATACGCACGAAATTGCAGCAGGTATCGCTAAAAATGGAATTCCGTTTATTCAGGGATACTGCTTTGCCCAGGGATATGCTTCCGCTGTTCTGGTGATCGCGGAGGACGGGGCAGTCTCTGTGGAGGATCCCCGGTATACGGACATTACCGAAAACAGGGAAGCGCTGTACGATAAGGAGGAAAATCTGGCAGATCTGGATGAAACGGTACTGGACATTTCCTACGCCGCATGGAACAAGGTCTGGGAGGAAATGAGCGAGGTGCTGGGATATATTGATACGCCGGTCCTGCGCGGATTTGAAATCGGCGCAAACGGCGCGGGGAACTGGGTCACCGGGCTGATGCTGCGCGGCACCAGTGAGGCAGGAACCAAAGCGGCTTTCTACAACAGCGGAGGCCTGCGTACCGACTTTGAGATTCCTGAGGGAGAGGATACCCGCCAGATCACGATATACGATGTTTATTCGATGACTCCTTTCGGAAACAAGATTCTGGTCTTTGACATCACAGGTCCGGAACTGGCCAGGCAGCTGGCAGACGGTCTGGTAAAATCGAACTACGGAGACCAGGTGTCCGGCCTGACATTTACCTTTACAGTCAGCGGGGATGACAAAACGCCCCGGAAAGAAAGGAAGGTCCGGATTATCAGCATCACGCTGGACGATGGCACAGAAGTGGACCTGGAGGACGAGGAAACCCTGTACCGT
>JAFOJB010000386.1 GCA_017420455.1 Blautia sp. | reverse complement strand
TTTGCTTCCTGGATATTGGAAGCCTCATAGACCTTCCGCACATTGCATTTTTTCCAGTCAACCGTGTCGATCAGGGCGGTGCGGGTCCTGGGCTCATCATCCACGATCAGTGTGTCGTACATTATTCCCTCCTGGCCAGTCCAGTTCCCGGAGAAGATTCCCCCGGGAAAAACCATTTCTTTTTATGACGGCGTTCCCGTCATCCCTCCTGTTTCGCTGCCCCGATGATGTCCGGCTCTCTCAGAAGAGGCAGATAGATTTCTGTAAATGCTCCTCCTGTCGGAGCGTTTCCTACCGTAAGGGAAATATCCCCATGGTAAAGGATATCCATGCGTTCCACGGCGTTGACGATCCCGACTCCGAGACTTCCATCGTCCTCCCTTGTTTCCAGGAACCGGCGGATGCAGCGAAGCGTTTCCTCGCTGTAGCCCTGGCCGGTGTCCGAGACACGGATCTTCAGCCGGCCTTTTTCCTCCTGGGCGCGGACGATCACATACAGCTTGTTATCGTTCACCGCATATTTAATGCTGTTTTCCACAAAGGTCTGCAGAATAAGGGGCGGGATATAGACATCGCTCACCGCCTGTTCCCATTCCACAAAGAAATCGATCCTGTTCTGGGTACGTTCCTTCTGGATTTTCAGATAGTTTTCCACATGGCGGAATTCCTGGGAAAGCTCTACGAAATCCACCCGCAGGTTCACAATATACCGGAAATAATTTACCAGATAGATGACCATCTTTTTCACCAGAGGGAATTCATCCTCCCGGTATGTATAGATGACATTCAGGGCATTCAGGATAAAATGAGGCCGGATCTGCTGGCTGATATATTTCAGCTGGATCTCCTGTTCCCTCAGCTTCGTCTCATAAAGATGGTATTCCAGTTCATTTACCTTATCCATCATTTCGTTCAGGCTTCTTCCCAGAAGATCGAATTCATCGATGGTCTTTTTGTCACGTTCCTCCAGCCGGTACTCCACGTTTCCGTTTCCGAACTGTTCCATGGCATCCTTCAGCAGGAGCACAGGGCGGGATATACGGGAATTCATCCAGAATACCACTGCGATGGTGGCAGCCAGGCCAGAGAAGGCCAGCAGAAAGACGATCCGGTGAATAAGCGGCATCTGCCTGAACAGTCCGTCCTCCGGAATGAGCAGCCCGAAACAGATCCCGTGGGTAGATTCCCGGATGACATAATTGTCATATTTTCCTTTCTCTGTCCGGATGGTCCCGGAGCCGGCCTTTTCCGACGCCGCTGCCAGATGGAGCGTTTCATCCTTCAGGGTGTTTTCTCCTGAAAGGTCTGTAAAATAGACCTGGCCGCTCCAGTCTCCGGAGTCCTGAAGACCCAGCCTTTTCTTCACATATTCTGTCCGCATCCAGCATCCGCAGCAGGCATTCTGGCTGTTCATGACATAGACGATATACTGGTTCTGATCGGTTGACAGGAGAAACCAGTGATTGTAGGGGATGTCTTTTTCTGCAAGCCTCTCCGAAATGGTTTCATGCAGATCCATCTGTGTGATCCCCCGGAACTGCATGGTGGGAATGTTGGGAAAATACAGGAAGATCCCGTCCACCAGCTCGTTGGCATCCTTCACAGGCTCCAGAAAACGAACGCTGTCTACGATCGCCTCAAAATACTTCGTCGGCTGGTCCCCTTCCTTTACGTTCTTCAGGAGCCCGGAGCTGGTCTCTGTGGAAAAAAACCTGCTGAAGGTAAACTCGCACTGCTTCATGACGTTCTGCAGCTGTAAATAACCGGACCGCATCACCGCCAGGTGGTTGTCCAGTTCGTTTTCTTTTGTCTGACTGTAGTTCAGCATGGCCGTCATGAACACAGCAAAAGAAAGGATCAGCATGATCACCAGCGGCCACAAGACGACCCGTTTCATGACCGAACGATACGGCTTCTGCATGATGATACCTCCTCAGGATCGATCCGGACGCCAATGCTCCGGATTCTAAAACAGGGACGGTGAAAAATGCCGTCCCCGCTGCTGTCTTCAGATCTCCTCCAGATATGGACGGATGGAATCCAGGAATTCCTCTACGTCCCCGGCTGCTTTTTTTTCATCAATATCGTCAAAGGTTTCCAGGGCCAGCCGGACAAGCTCCTCCTTTGAGGCGCCTTTCTCCAGAGCCCTCCAGTACAGTACTCCGGTTTTATTCAGACGGAGCATTCCGTGAAATTCCTCTGCCATTTTCCCGACAGGGACAACGAAAGACTGCAGCGATGTCTCCTGAAGCACCATATCCTTTTTAATTCTCAGCATAATCTGATCCCTCCCATTGTGGACCGTGTCATGTTGCTCTCCGGAAAGAGCGGCTGTTTCCGGACTGCCGTCTGATCCCGGGGTTTTGTTTTCATCGCAGAGGCAGTTCCATTCCGCGTACTGCCGTCCATGCGGCGTCTTCATCCGGAAGACATCCCATACGGTACGCTTCTGTCTTTTGGAGGAGGAGCTCCAGAATTCCGAAAAAGGCATTCAGATCCTCCCCTTTTTCCGGGATCAGAAGCTGTTTCATCAGGCGCTTCATGGCCTCGCCGCTTTCTGTTCTCTGTATATGGTTTTCCTGGTCCTGATACAGGAAGCAGAGCTTTTTCAGCTCCACAAAGCTTTGGCAGCCGTAGCCTTCCTTCCCGTTCCAGGGAGTGCCGAAGGCGTATATTTTCCGGCCTATGACCCGTATGATGGGCTTATCGCCGTTGATGATCCGGACCCTGTTTTTACAGACCTTCCTGATATTACAGGTCAGAGTCGTCTTTCCCGTTCCGCTCGGCGCCATGAAGGCGATCCCCGTTCCTTCGAAATCCAGGATCACGGCGTGCATAAGCAGTGCGTCAAAGGGAAGAACCCTGTAACCGATCTCCCGGTAGACGCAGAACAGCTCTGCTCTCCTCCTGGAGATTCCCGACGTCTTTTCAAGCTCTTCGTCCAGCTTCTCCGGAGAAACCGAAATAGAAATATCTTCCTTTATCCCCGGCCCTGCAGTATACCCCCGGCAGTACCACTCCAGCAGATCATACCGGTTCTCTACAGCGATGACGATACCCGCTAATCTGATCTTAATCATAATGCCTTTACTCTCAGATAGAATCTCGGTTGCAGCAAAAGCTCCTAAGAAAACGGAACCTGCCGCTGCTTCCTGTTAATGGTTTCTTTCTTCTAACTGATTATACGAAAGAAATTCCAAAAAGTAAATACAATCCCGCCGGAAGATCATTTGTCCGCGTCTGCCTGGAAAATGTGGATCAGCTGAAATTCCTGTTCGTCCAGCAGGATCCGGCAGGAGAGCTTCCCATTCCGGACCTTGAGACGTGACATGCTGAGATGTGGTACACAGATCTCCCGGAGATACTTCACGTCCTCCCTTGCCAGGCGTTCATCATAGCCGAAGCGCTTCCATTCATCCTGGATGCTGCCATAGTGCCGGTTTACGCTCCGGGTCCGGATCACATACTCCACATCTTCCGGAAGGCCGGATATTTCCAGCACAAAAACTCTGGCCGGGTCTGAGGAAACAGAAAGATCCATGTTTTCCGGGGTGATTTCCTCCTCCTTTTTCAGGTAATATCCCACATGAAACGAAGTCTGGTTGGCGCACAGAACCCGGAAGCTCTGCAGGTTCTCCATGGTCACGATCATATGAGGCTCCCTGCAGAGGACGGTGCCCTGGAGCTTTCCCAGAAACTGCAGCGCATAGTAGGCAGGTTTGCGGATATTATCCCGCGTGAGGATTCCTCCGCAGCCGCTCAGGATGCTTCTGGTATCGAAATAATTGCTGATCCAGTCGGAAGCGATCCAGATACTGCAGAGGGAAGCATATTCCATGATCCCGTAAGCCCTGCTGCATAAATACGTTCCGCGCATACAGCTGTCATTCAGCACATTCCGGTTGGACACCGAAAGATTCCAGTCGGATATATAAATGGGGACGTCCTTTCCGCAGATCCGCAGGATCGTTTCCTTCAGCATCCGGAGCTGGCGCAGCTCAAATTCCGGATCCGGATTATGGGCAAAACGGTCTCCCTCCAGGTTGGGCTGATAGGGAAAAAGCGGAACAGAAACAAAATCCGGGCAGATCCCGCTTTCCATGCACCTGGTCAGGAAGGTCTCGATCTCCTTCCCGGAGCTGTTGGTGATCCCCACGGGGCCTCCCACCCTGGCTCCGGGAACCAGGCGCCGGATCGTATGCCAGGCAAAATCAAATACATTCTGGTAATCGTATTCCGGATCGGTATAGTAATGCCCATGCCCCCGGAAGGTGGGGTCGATGCAGAAATCAAAAACCCAGCGGGAAATCTCCTTTTTCCCGTACCGGCTGATGAGATGCCGGATAAAATCCTCGAACAGATCCTCCCAGTACTCCCTCCCCGCGAAATCAATACCGACTTCCTCCGACATGAGGGTATTATCACTGGAGCCGATGATCACGTCGGTACGGCTTCCAAAGTCAAAATAGACAGCGATCTGGTTTTCCACCAGCACGTCCAGCACCGTATCCACCATACTGTAATTGTAGGCTCCCAGTGTTTTCCCGTCGGTGATGCGCAGATCCTTGGCGAACACGGACCAGATCTTCACATAATTCATGTGGAGCTCCTTCACGAGGTTCAGCAGGTGGAACTGGACATTGGCCCTGGTCAGGGCAGAAAGGGAACTCATATTCAGTACGATATTCCAGGGATTTGTAAAGGGCTTTCCCTCCAGAGCCATTACCTCTATGACGGTATTCCCGCCGTCCTGCCTGTTCCGGGGATGAAGCTTCTCCAGACGATCTCTCAGATCCTGCTTCAGCTCCTCTTCCCCTTCCTTGTGCTGCAGAGCTTTTTCCAGCTGGTCCTTCCGGTATTCCTGAGGCGTCATTCCATAGACGTTGTGGAAAAGGCTGGAAAAGGCGGAGGGACTGGAGAACCCGCAGTCCATGGCGATC
>JAFOJB010000385.1 GCA_017420455.1 Blautia sp. | reverse complement strand
TTCACGGCCTCACCGGCCGGTGAGGCCCGTGACTGTAACTGGTATTTTCTGTTATCCTGCTATATCCCGCAGTACTCCGGAAGAGCCCCGCTTCTTCCCTTCCTTGTCAGTCCAGCGGATTTCTGCCCGGTCTCTCGCCTGAGTCCAGCGGGTATTCAGAAAGTCCGGGACGAACCTTTTATAAAGCTCTTCGATTTCTTCCGTGGCAGCAGCCGGACGCTCTTCTCCCTCCGCAGGAGAAACGGATCCTGCGGCTGTAACTGACCATTCTTTTCCTTCTGCCGGAAAAACGAGAATTTCCTGGATCTGTCCGGGGTCCGGCATCGTACTGTACAAAATCCCCTGTTTCTCAAGTTCCTGCAGTGTCTCTGTAAAGGTGGAATAGATATAGGCGCAGAAGCTGACAGGAAAATGGGATTCTTCGGTGTTCCGGAACATGGAGGCAGGGCCGTCCGGGTAGTAAGCGGATACGGAGGACGCTTCAGCAGAAGAAACCGTTTCGCCCCTTTCTTCTGCCGGGGCAGTTTTTTCCTGGTCTGTCCCGTCCTGCTTCCGCATCAGTGCTTCACTGTCCAGCTCCATATACAGAATTCCCACAGGTACTTCTTCTTTTACAGTCTCCGGACGGAGGGACTGGCTGTCCTTCAGCACGGCTTCCTTCAGCCGGCGAATGTCCTCTCTGCTTTCTGCCAGATTGGTTCTGTGCTCATATTGCCAGCTGTAACTGCCGTCTCCTTCGTCTCTCAGTATCTGCTCTTCCAGTAAAACCCCTATATTTATGACATCCTCCTCCTGGAAAAGGTTGGTGATATAGACAGCATCTACAAATTCCGGGCAATCGTATAGTTCTATAAAGAGGTCATCTACGGCAGAAAGCCGGCCTCTGTAAGAACGATAATAGTCCTTTCCATTTTTCAGTTTTACATGGACACTTTCATAGAAAGGCTGTTCTGTCCCCCAGACATCAGGGCTGTCATAAAAAGATTTCTTCCGGATGGCAAGGGTTTCCTCCACCATTCTGGAAAGAAGACTGTAGGAAAGATCATCAGCCGGAAGGTTCATATATTCTATTCTGTCATTCAGGCTTCCGTAATAGACTCCGTTCTGCACCCTTCTATAATAATAACCGAAATAGTTGGGGGTTTCATCCCCTCTGGAAAGCCCTATGCTCTCGATTTCTTCTGCCTTTGGAAGATAAGAATCATATCCCGTTACGTCCATGCGGAAGCAGGCGGCGATACAGAGAGTCAGAAGCAGTGAAACCAGAAGGAAAGGCCATTCCGCGAATACTCTTCGGATGTCCAGGCAGTAGATCAGCTGGATCAGCCCGTAGATCAGGAAAACACCAAAGATGAGTCCAAACAAAAACCATCCGTCGCGGGTTTCATTCATCCCGGTAAGGAAAAAGAATCCCATGGTCAGAGCGCCAAGTACGGTAAGCAATGTCTTGATGAGCTGTCCTACTTTCCGGAAGGCCATCGCTTTTCCCGCAGATTCTTACGGACGGTGCCGGTAAATGAGCGTACAGACCAGCAGCACTGCAGCGCCAATCCCGAAAGCGGCTGCTGCCTGGAGAGGAGATGAAGAGACATTTCCGTGCCACGCAGCTTTTATCCCGCTTAAAAAGGGAGAGAAATCAGATGCCCTGTTTACCCAATAGTCTCTGCTCATGGAATATCG
>JAFOJB010000384.1 GCA_017420455.1 Blautia sp. | reverse complement strand
GGTACATGCCATTGAGAAAGCCATTGCCCTGCATCAGCCGGATCCCGCGGATCCCATCGATGTCCTTTCCAAGGTGGGCGGCTTTGATATCGGCGGGATGATCGGGGTATATCTCGGGGCAGCCTCCTGTCATCTGCCGGTGGTTCTGGACGGCTTTATCACCTGTGTGGCAGCGCTTGCGGCGATCCGCCTGTGTCCTGCTGTGGCAGATTATCTGCTGGTCTCCCATGTGTCCAAAGAGCCTGCGACAAGGATGGTCCTGGAAGCCCTGGGAAAGGAAGCTGTACTTCACGCCAATATGTGCCTTGGCGAAGGAACCGGCGCGGTGACGTTATTCCCGATCCTGGAGCTGGCTGCCGAAGTCTATCATTCTATGAGTACCTTTTCCGAGATCAATGTGGAACAGTACGAGGAGCTGAAATAGCATGATGGTAGTAGTGACCGGAGGCAGCGGCAGCGGAAAATCCGCCTTCGCGGAAGAAAAGGTTCTGTCCTTCGGGGAGATGGAGCGGTTTTATATCGCCACCATGTATCCCTACGACGAAGAAAGCTATAAAAGGATCAAAAGGCACCAGAATATGCGGGCGGGAAAAAAATTCCATACCGTCGAAAAATACACGGATGTCGGCAGCATTTCTTTTCCCGGAAACTCGACGGTCCTCCTGGAATGCATGTCGAACCTTACGGCAAATGAGATGTTCCTGCCGGAGGGCGCCGGAATGGACTGCGCGGGGAAGGTGATCCGCGATATCGGTATTCTGAAGGAGAAGGTGCAGAACCTTGTCATTGTCACCAACGAGATCTTTTCAGATGCCGGCGCTTATGAAGAGGAAACCAGAAGGTATCTGAAAAATCTGGGAGAGATCAATCAGGGAATCGCGGGTCTGGCAGATGAGCTGTACGAGGTCGTGTATGGAATCCCTGTCAGATGGAAAGGAGAGGCCTTTCAATGAAAAAGGTCTGCAACAGTTTTAAAGCGGCTTTTGCCATGTTTTCGAAAATACCCATGCCCCTGGTGGACTGGAGTCCGGATTCTCTTCGCTATATGCTCATCTTTTTCCCCTGGGTCGGGGTCGTGGTCGGAGCGCTGGTGTTTCTGCTTTACCGGCTCTGCATATTCTTTGAGATCGGGACAGAGCTTACGGCGGCTTTGCTGGTAGTGCTTCCGGTCATCGTGACGGGCGGGATTCATCTGGACGGCTTTCTGGATACCTCGGACGCCATGGCTTCCTGGCAGGAACGGGAGAAAAGACTGGAGATCCTGAAGGATTCCCATACCGGCGCCTTTGCCATCATCAACTGTGTCTGCCTTTTAGTTCTGTATTATGGAGCCATGGTGCAGAGCTGCGGGACCGGATGGGCCATAAAGGAAATTGCGCTGAGCTTCGTGATATCCCGCTGTCTTGCCGGGCTGGGAGTCATTTCCTTCCCAAAGGCAACCAAAAAGGGAACCGTCGCCAGATTCTCGAAGAACGCCAGCGAGACGCTGGTAGGAACCCTGCTTCTTCTCTCCCTGTTTTTTATCATGGGAGAGATGCTGGCTGTACAGGCCTTGGCCGGAGCGGTCTCCTTTGTCGTGGCTCTTGTGGTATTTCTGCATTACCGGTATCACAGCCTGAAATACTTCGGCGGCATTACCGGAGATCTTTCCGGGGCCTTTGTATGCAGGTGCGAGGTTGCCATCGCCCTTACAAACGCCGTACTCACGGTGCTGGTAAAGGCGTAGGCAGAACAGCGGGCACGAGGGATGACAACGCAGGAAAAAGAGAGG
>JAFOJB010000040.1 GCA_017420455.1 Blautia sp. | reverse complement strand
GGATCCTGTCTGTCTTCGGTTTTTCCGGAACCCTCCGGGCGGAGGACGGCCTTTTTACGGTTTTCGAAGAAGAGGAAGCGGTATTCTATGCAGACGGGGAGGGGGGCGTTTCGGAGGCAGCAGACGCCGGAGAAACCCGTGCAGATGGAAATGGCGGTGTTCTGCAGGTGGAAGACGCCGGACAAACCTATGCGGATGGAGACGCCGGTGTTTCACAGATGGAAGACGCCGGACAAACGGATGGATTCAGACAGACCGGGGAGGCTTCTTCCTCTGACGGTGTGCCTTCCGGAGAGAAACCGTACAGTACTGGTACTCCGTCGGATCCGCAGGCAGCAGCAAGCCATGCAGGTGAGCTGGTGGATTTTATCCCGGCAGGAAAAGAACCGGAAAACGACAGATTCGTTCATCAGGTCTCAGAAGAAGAGAAGGAGAAGGAAAAACGCCGGATCGGGACTGTCACGAACGGCGAATATACGGTGCATCTGGGAGAGAGCCGGGAACAGATTCTGGAAGAACTGGGAAAGCCGCTGGAGACTACCATCGCGGATGAAACTGCCGCCCTGGAAGCAGCCGGGATCTTCAGCCTCTGTGATACCTATGATGGCGTCAGGATCTATTACCGGAGCTACCGCAGGCTGGCGGAAATGTACGAATGGATGGATGCCAGGGATCTTGCCTTGGAAACGTTTGCGGAAAATGCAGGAAATCAGGAAAATCCGGCATCCAACGGACAGGATACAGGAGCGGAAACGGACGCAGACTCGGAAACAGATCTGGTTCCGGGAACAGATCTGCTTTCTGAAATGATGCCGGGGCCTGATCTGAGGGTGGTTTACCTGTATCTGGAAAACGGTACTTATCGTACGGCAGACGGTATCATGTGCGGGGATACCGAAGAGGATGTAAAGAAGGTGAAAACGGTGGCCGGGGAGGAGCAGATTTTCGAGCAGACACTTTACAATGGGGAGTATCTCACCTGGGATGACTGGAACAGGATTTTTGAGGATTTTTCTGATGACCAGCCTTCCCAGATACGAATGTTGCTGAATACCAGAGCCGTTTCCATGGTGATGAACGATGCAGGAAGGTCTGTGGAGTCGATCATCGTCGGCGATGCCCTTGCCATCAAATATTGGACCTGACCAGTATTCGGAGGCTCTTTTCTGGCAAAATAAACTTTCCGGAGCAGCCAGGATGAGTTTGTATCCTTCCGGTATTTGTGATACATTGAAGAAGAAAGCGCAGACCAGAGAAGCTTTCAGGTGAACAGCAAACCAGAAGGAAATATTCAGAAGGAAATATTCAGAAAGAGATGTTCAGAGGGAAATATTCAGAAGGAGGAAAACCATGGCATATGAAATGAAAAAAATCACAGACTTTACGGTTGGAATGTCCAACTCGGTGACGAAGACATTTACAGAAGCAGATGTGCTTCTTTTTGGCGCCGTCAGCCAGGATCTTAATCCGATCCATTTTAATCATGAATACGCCAGAACCACAATGTACGGCAGTACGCTGGTTCATGGAAACCTGGTCGCCGGTCTGCTTTCTGCCGCGGGGGCGCAGCTCACAGGCCAGGGTTCCGTGTATGTAAAAGACGAGCGGTTTTTTGCTGCTCCTGTCCGGGTGGGGGATACCATTACGGCCACCGTGGAAGTAATGGATATGAACATTGAAAAGAAGAATATGCACCTTAAGGCGACATGCACCAATCAGCACGGTGAGGAAGTAATCACAGGGAAAATAACCATAAAATTTATTGTCTGACGGAAACCTGTCAGGAGCAGCAAAGCTGATGGATAATGCTGCAGCCTGCCGGCCCCCTCTGAAACGGGTAAAAAAAGATGAGGAAAAGAATTCTGATGATCGCTACCGGCGGGACGATCGCGTCCCTGGATGCCGGGGACGGACTGAAGCCTGAACTGAAATCTCAGGAGCTTCTGCGTTATGTGCCGGAAGTATCTCAATATTGTGATATTGAGACAATTCAGCTGATGAATCTGGACAGTACAAATGTAACGCCGGAACACTGGCTGAAAATAAGCAGTACCATAGAAAATCATTACAGAGAATACGACGGATTTGTGGTAACCCATGGAACTGATACGATGGCCTATACGACGGCAGCTCTGTCTTACCTGATCCAGAACTCTCCCAAACCGGTGATCGTCACCGGATCACAGAAATCCATAGCCAACAATGATACAGATGCGAAACGCAATCTGATCCACAGCTTTCTGTATGCTTCAGACTCCGACTCCCATGATGTATGCCTGGTCTTCGATGGAAAAGTGATCCTGGGAACCCGTGCGAGAAAAGAACGGTCGAAAAGCTACAATGCATTTGCCAGTGTGGACTATCCCGAACTGGCCGTGATCCGCAGCCGTAAGATCATCAGGTACCTTCCTCCCAGACAGTACATGTATGGAGCTGAGCCGGTGTTCTATCATAAGCTGGAACCCAAAGTCCTGCTCCTGACATTGATACCCGGCATGGATACTCTTGTTCTGGAACGGCTGCAGGACGAAGAATACCGGGCGCTGATCTGTCAGTCCTTCGGGATGGGCGGCCTTCCCGGCGGCAGTGAAGGAGCCTTCGCAAAAGCGATGGGAAAATGGCTGTCCTCCGGACGCTCCATTCTGATGATGACCCAGGTTCCCTATGAAGGCAGCGATATGAGTGTTTACCAGGTGGGTAAGGAAGTGAAGGATCAGTATCCTGTTCTGGAGGCGTATAACATGACGCTGGAGGCTGCAGTTACAAAAATCATGTGGGTACTGGGAGAGACAAATGACCCGGAAAAGATACGGGAATTGTTTTACCGCACCGTTCAGTACGATCTGATCCTGTAAATGTTGCCGCTCTTTCTGAAAGGGCGGGGAAAAGCAATGAACCGGATGTTTCACCGGGAGAAAGGAGATCAGGATATGGCAAAAACGTTTTGTATGAGCACAAAAGCACCGATCGTGGATACGCCGAAAGGAAAAATCAGAGGCTTTCATTATGACGGCGTGGATCATTTTTACGGAATCCGGTACGCGAAGGCCAGGCGGTTCTGTATGCCGGAGCCGGTTGAAGCGTGGGAAGGTATCAAAGATGCAGGAAGCTACGGGATGATCTGTCCTGTTCTTACAGAGCCCATGCCTTCCGGGGAAGTAATGATTCCGCACAGGTTCTGGCCGGCCTCCGAGCACTGCCAGTATCTTAATGTCTGGACTTCTTCCTGTGACAGGAAAGCCAGGAAACCGGTCATGTTCTGGATCCATGGCGGCGGTTTTGAGGCAGGGTCCGGGATAGAGCAGGTATGCTACGACGGTTTCAATCTGGCAAAGCTGGACGATGTGGTGGTGGTTACGGTAAATCACCGGCTGAATGCTTTCGGATATCTGGATATGTCAGATTTCGGAGAAAAATACAGGAACAGCGTCAATGTGGGCATGGCTGATCTGGTTGAGGCGCTCCGCTGGGTCAGGGACAATATTGCCTGCTTTGGAGGAGACCCGGATAATGTGACGATCTTCGGGCAGTCCGGCGGCGGAGGAAAGGTGACGGCTCTCGGACAGATTCCGGAAGCAGAAGGCCTGTTCCACAAGATGATCGTTATGTCCGGCGTTATTCCGGAAGAGCTGTTTGCCTCGGATGTTCCTGCAAAGGAACTGGTGACGGCCATTCTTACGCAGCTCAATATCCCGGAAGACCAGGCGGAGAAGCTGGAGAGAGTTCCTGTTCCGCAGTATATCTGGGCGGTCAATAAAGTAACGGCCAGATACAGGAAGGAAGGGAAAAGGATCAGCTGGGCACCGCGTCCCAACGATTATTATACCTGCGATCCCCTCATGGGAGATTTTTCGGAGAAGTCTCTTACGATACCCACTATGGTTGGTACTGTAATTTCCGAGATCGGCTTTACGAAGGATTACGGCGTCCGCTCTGAGCTTACGGCTGAAGAACGGGAAAGATACGTGAAAGAATACTATGGAGAAGAAGGCGGAGAGAAGATCCTGAATGCTTTCCGGAAGGTATACCCGAACACAAATGAGATCTATTCCGTTGACCTTGAAACGATGTTTCTTCCCTCTACAGTGGATTATGTGATGAAAAAGGCAAAGACGGCAAAGGCTCCGGTCTACAATTATATGTTTGCAAAGATCTTCGATTATGACGGAGGAAGGGCGGCCTGGCACTGTTCTGATATCCCGTACTGTTTGCATAACGCAGACAGGATCCCCATCTGCCATCAGGGGAATTACGAAATGCTGGACAGAGTAATGTCCTCCGCTTTTGTCAATTTTGCGAGAACAGGCGATCCGAATACGCAGGGGCTGCCTGTCTGGGAAAGCTGCACGGAAAACAAAATGGTAACGATGGTTTTCGATGAGGAATGCTATACAAGGGAAAACATGCAGGACGAACTTCTTCCGCTGGTACTGCAGTATAAGCCTCCATTCCATTTTGAGCCTCCCATTCAGGAGGATGAAGACGGCGAAAGCGGGAGTGCGTGGATCTTCTGAGAAAACGCAGGTCAGAGCTGTGGAAAAAGCAAGGAGGGCTCGCAAACAATTACATTTCAAGGCTTCACCGCTGGGAACGGATGTGATTTCGGCGCATGACGGTTCTTCTGCAGTCTGTCATGACACCGGACTCCTTGAAAACACAGGCAGTACCCGGCCGGTAAGGCCCTGAGATGTACAAAAACAATCTGCGCAGCTGCGCAGAGTTTTCCTTCATGTGTGTCTGCCCAGAACCGCAGACACAGCCAGAGTCAGGGGGACAGGTTCCCGACTCGCAGGGAGGGGAGAAAATGGGATGTCCACCTGACATCCCATTTTCTCCCCTCCTGTTCCTATGTATATACTGAAAACCAGTGCCATCGGATGATAATTCTGCAGAATTCGGCAGACTGCGGCAGAAAACAGAATCTGTCTCCTACTGTACGAAAAAACCGGAAAGCTGTTATCTGTACTGCTTCAGATTCGAGAAACGCACGGTATTTCCTTCAGAATAAAGGTAGAGTGGTTTATCGGCTACGCCATATAAACGCACGGTGAAAGCAGCTTTGTCCTCAATATAGAAGACACCGACTGAATCTTCCTGAATGTAGGTGAAGTGGTATTCCTGCCCTGCCTGCAGCGACACGGGCTCTTCCGCCGGCACAGACCTGCCTCCCCGGAACTGAAGATAAAGCTTCTGTTCCTCAGGATGGATCGTGATGAATTTATAATCCTCTTCCCCATCCTTGTAATCAAAGGCCAGACCGAATGGTCCTTCTCCTTCATATACAAAATCGCCTTCCAGCATAAAGCTCTCTTCACATTCACACAGCGTTTCGTAAACCTTCCCATCCTCCGTATCCAGAAGCAGGGAAGCATCTTCCTGCGTAAGACTGGTAATATCCTCATACTGGTTCAGGATTGCGTTTACAGGCGCAAGAACAAGGCTCCTGTCCGGAAGCTGCTGTAGCTGCTGCACGATCAGATTTCCGCCCCATTCGCTTACCTTACGCGTGTCCTTTTCGGATCCGGAGCGTCTGCCCCAGCCAACCATATAAGCGTTTTCTCCGTCCTCCACGTGCTTCGCCGCATAGAAAAGCGGGCCATCCAGACAGACCGGTTCGGCGTAGGGGCCGTATGGATCCTCCGACATTGCATACCAGAGGACATCGTCCTGAGCGGAATAAGTCAGGTACCAGGTATCACCGATCAGGAAGGTATCACTGCATTCAAGATTGTATACTTTTCCGACCGGATCCGTAAAAATGATCCCTTCGTACCTGATATCGGTCAGATCCTTATTCAGCGAATACTTCAGGATCCTCGCGATACCATCCTGTGAAGCTGTCACTGTAAGAGTAATTCGTCCGGTCTCTTTGTCATAATATCCCTGGGGATCCCGGAAATCTCTTTTCTGGTTCAGGGAAGGATCCGGCGTGATCTCCCATCCGGTGATTTTCTCGAAAGACGTAAGATCCGTCCCTCTGGCGGCCATGATGGTCTCTGCATATTCATGGCTGTCTGCATTCGTATGGCCTGTATAAAAAAGATAATAGCCATCCTCTGTTTTTACTACAGAACCGGTCCCGACCCAGTCGTCCTGATCCGTCGATTCTCCTGCTTCCAGAATAGGATCCTCATATTCTGTATAGGTCAGAAAATCTGTTGTTGTCGTCAGGTAAATGGCATGATGGTAGGAATCGCCGCCTTCCTTCAGATAATAGATATAGTACACTCCATCTTCATAGTAAGGCATGCAGTCTCCTACAAACGGCTGGGAAAAACCGTCCTTTGCAGGAAGAAAAAACATCTGATTTTCCGTCTCCTGTACAGCAGGAACTTCTGCTGCAAAGCATGCTGTCAGAAACAGTACGCCGCTCCAAAAACACAACCCTTTTTTCATTTTCGTCCTCCATAACAGTGTCTGCCTGTGCGTCATAATTATTATATAGCGCAATTGTGCGTTCGTCAACTTGAGAGATGCAATTTTTACATATGCACTGCAACCAACGTTGCAGTTCACGGTCTCACTGGCCGGGGACTGATGTGTTTTCGGCGGCGGCAGTTCATATAGGCCGAAAACCGTGAAAGGCGGAATGCATCGGGGAACCTGCAGCTCTATGACTCATCCGATGGAAGGAACAGAGGGTTCGGAATAATACAGGGCAAGCTGAATATTCTGCGGAGTATTTCCGAAGTCCTTCCCGAAGATGGTAACCCCTCCTGCATTTACAGCATCGTCCTTCACGCCGATCCGCAATGTGATCAGGGGTGATTTATCGAGGTGCAGGTCGTCGATCGTTACGGTCGACAGCTGATGGGCGTCCATTCCGGTGTCCTGATGACTGATGCGCAGATGTGTCAGAAGGCCGTACTGAGAGTAGTGGCTGTCCCACCAGGCGGGATTCAGCTTGCCGCGGACATCGGAATAGTTTCCGGGGCAGGTCCAGGTGCCGACATCAATCCCATTTATGGTAAAGGTGATATCCGAAGGCCAGTTGTTGTTGGACTCAGGAAATTCAGAAGAAAGCTCGCAGGTGAGTTCCAGAAATTCCGGCTTTTCCCCCTCTTCGAGCAGATTGGGAATAAGATATTCCACATATCCTCTGGAAAACCAGAGAAGGGAAGCGTCTGTGCGTTCATTGAGGACGAAACTGCGGGGGTCGTCGAAATGACCGATCGTGTGTTCACAGGAGGCAAGACCGCAGGTAGGCTGTACCCGGAAATCCGAGTATAAACCGAGTCTGATCTCGTATACCTTCTTTTTAAACGGCAGATAGATCCGTTTGGGAAAATGAATCTGTATCTGGTCTACACGAAGCGTGTAGACTTTTTTTCTGCCATCATCGGATTTGTAGTTTCTGGAGAGATGAATCAGACAGGCGTCCTCCAGCATTCGAAGATGGCGGGAGAGCATGGCTTTGCTCATATTCAGTCTGGCAGCAAGTTCGCTGGCCGTAGCCGGCTGGTTTGCCAGGATCGTCAGAATTTCCAGCCTGGTATCCGATGCAAGCGCCTTATATAATTCCAGTCCTTCATTGAGATTTATATCCATTTTAAGACCTCACCTTAAGAATATCATGAATTCCGACAAAACGGTTGCACAAACAGTATACATAAATGCGGCAGAAAATGCAATAGAAGATTAATGGTATACTAAATAGTTGAAAATAATAAATATGAATCAGATACAGTTGACAAAATAGTAAACCAATGTTATATTAACCACCGTAGAGATTAATCGACAGGTTTATAAAAACGGTCGGATTGATCAGAAGGTTAACTTAAAACTACTTTCTATGGGCACGATGATGTTTCCTTCTGTCATGAATCTGATCCCGAATTTTAAAATCGTGGATACCCTTGGGTGGACCAATACCTATCTGGCAGTCATTGTCCCCGGAGCGGCGGGAGTATCCAACATATTCCTTGTCAGACAGTTCATGCTGGGAATCCCCAAAGAACTGGATGAATCTGCATATGTGGATGGAGCAAACAAATGGCAGGTGTTCTGGAATATCATTCTTCCCAACACAAAACCTGTTCTTACGGTTGTCGCTCTGTTCTCCTTTACCGGCGCATGGAATGACTTCCTGTGGCCGTCACTTGTCATGAGCGATATCGAGATGCTCCCGATCACCCCGGGTCTGCAGCTCCTCCAGGGGCAGTACATGACTTATCCGGGAATCGCAGCCGCCGGCGCGCTCCTTGCGCTGATCCCTACTTTTGTCCTTTACCTGTTTGCACAGGATAAATTTATGGCATCATTGTCACTTTCAAGCGGAATTAAATAAAACAGAGACAGGAGATCTAAGATGGAAACACGCAGGTTGGAATATCCCCGCCCGGATTTTGTCAGAGTTTCTTATACTAATTTAAATGGCACATGGAAATTCGATTTTGATGATACGGATATGGGCATCTCGGAAAAGTGGTTTGAAGTTCACGACTATTCCAGATCTATCCAGGTTCCCTTTGCTTATCAGGCACCTCTTTCCGGTATTGACGACCGGACATTCCACGATATTCTCTGGTACGAGACGGAAACGGAAGTATCCGCTGAGGAAAATGAGGATGTGCTTCTTCACTTTGGAGCCGTGGACTACATCGCAGATGTTTACATAAACGGAAGCCATGCCTGCACACATGAAGGAGGCGATACGCCTTTCACTGTGTGTATCTCGGATTATGTAAGAAAAGGAAAGGCAAGGATTTCGGTGCGGGCATTTGATCCCTGTGAGGACGAGACCATCCCGAGGGGGAAACAGTTCTGGATGGAAAAGGAAGCAGGCATCTGGTATACACCGACTTCCGGGATCTGGCAGACGGTATGGATGGAGAAGGTGTCGAAAAGAAGAATTGACACGGTGCGGTTCCTTTCCAGATTCGATGAAGGGATGGAAGAAATGCGGATCTATCTGCATGGGGACGTAAACGGTCTTTCCCTGCAGACCAGAATACTTCTGGATGGAGATCTGTTCTTCGAGAGCGTGACGGGGAATCTTCATACTGAGAATAAAGTCATCGCAGACCTTATACAGAATCACATTTTCCGCACGAACTTCCATAATCCGGGGATATCCTGGACGCCGGAGCATCCCACGCTTTTTGATGTGGAAATGACACTTCTGGATGAACGGGGGAATGTTCTGGATCATGTGAATTCATACTTCGGTTTCCGTAAAGTCCATACGGAAAGCGGTATGATTTATCTCAACAACAAGCCTTATTATCAGAAGCTTGTTCTGGATCAGGGGTACTGGCCGGAAGGGCTGCTCACTCCGCCCGGCGATGAAGCCATACGGCTGGATATCGAAAACGCAAAAAGGCTTGGCTTTAATGGGGCCAGAAAGCACCAGAAAGCAGAGGATCCCCGTTTCCTGTACTGGGCGGACAGACTCGGATACCTGGTATGGGCCGAGGTCGCTTCGAATCCGACGTTTGGAGAGAGGCAGGTCCGCAGGGGAATGCATCTCTGGTCGGAAATCGTCGAGAGAGATTACAATCATCCCTCCATCATTGCATGGGTCCCCCTTAACGAGAGCTGGGGAGTACCGGGGATTCACGCAGACAGGCAGCAGCAGCACTATTCACAGGCGCTTTACCATTTTCTGCACAGCATAGATCCGACCAGACTGGTGATATCCAACGATGGCTGGGAAGCAACGGAGACGGACATCCTTGCCATTCATAACTATGAGCATGGGGCTGATCCGGCTTCTCCTGAAGCAGCGGATTTTGCAGAGATGCTGCAGGACCGGAGCCAGATTTTCCATCGTCCCTGCGGGGGCTGGGATGCCCTTGCGCAGGGCTTTGAAGATAACGGCGCTCCGATCGTCCTTTCGGAATTTGGCGGGATCGGGTTTGATGTGAACAGCACGGAAGAAGAAGCCTGGGGTTATACCACTGTGAATACGGCAGAGCAGTTTGAAAAAGAGTATCGAAGAGTTCTGGATGCTGTAATGGCATCTCCCTTCCTGGCCGGTTTCTGTTACACACAGCTGACGGATGTCATGCAGGAAGTGAATGGACTTCTGACATATGACAGAAGATTCAAATGTGATCCGGAAAAGATTGCGGAAGCCAACAGCCAGTACAGGAGGTATCGTGTTGAGACATAACAGAAGCTTTGTCGCCTATGTTATCCTGGCAGCAGGGATGGCTGCACTGCTGGCCGGCGCAGGTATCTGCTCAGCGGCAGGTGAAATACAGGAAACAGAAGAGGCGGGAGCGGCAGGGACGGCTGAAATGACAGAAGCACCCGGGTCAGAGTCTGAAATGCAGCCGGATGTGGAAACAAACGTAGACAACACCACAAGAATGATCAGCCCGATCATCGATATGGAGGGAGCCGATCCATATGTTATGCGCTATGGGGAGGGTTATCTTTATACGAAAACAACAGGCGGCGATATCCGTCTGGCATATGCGGACTCCATTGCCGCTGTCGGCCTTGTACAGATGAAGACGGTCTATGATCCGGGAACGGAGCTGCGGGATCTGTGGGCGCCGGAAATCTGGAATCTGGATGGAGTGTGGTATATTTATTTTGCTGCCGTGGCTCCGGGAGAGGAAATGCATTTCATGTATGTCCTGTCCAATCCGGCTGAAAATCCGCTGGAGGGAGAATGGACGCTTCAGCCGGTCGGAGGGATGGACGATAAATTTGCGATCGATGGAACCATTCTGGAGCTGAATGGAAAGAGATATTTTATCTGGTCCGGCTGGGAAGGATATGAGAATGTGCGTCAGGATCTGTATCTTGCGGAAATGATCAGCCCGACCGAAGTGATGGACGAGAAAATCATGCTTTCCATGCCTGAATACGATTTTGAACTGAACGGAAATCCATTGATCAACGAAGGCCCTTCTGTTATCATTCGAGGGGATACGGTGAATCTGGCGTATTCCGCAAGCGGATCCTGGACAGATGAATACTGTCTGGGGCTTCTGACCATGGACAGATCGGAAG
>JAFOJB010000383.1 GCA_017420455.1 Blautia sp. | reverse complement strand
GGAAGGTGTCGGTACAAGATAGTTTTTATTGACATACCCATATTTTCCATGCTTTGTGGAATAGCAGTACCAGTAGGTACTGTCGCTCTTATCCGTTACAACTACGGTATCGCCGGATACCAGTGCACCAAGTTCATTGGCGGAATCGTATGCCTTTGCGCTGCGAAGAGCCAGATAGCCTTTGCTTACCTGGACGGTATAGCTCTCGGCCAGTGCAGACACCTCAACAGAGGTCAGCATGACGGCAGCCGGTAATGCAAGTGCCAGTGTCACAGAAAACGCAATCGCTTTCATCCATCTGGAAAACCTTTTTTTCATCAGAAATTCCTCCCTTCACCATGGTAACTGCGGATAACTTATTTTAACACAGAATCCTTCCGTTTTGCAATGCCTGAGCCTGTCAATGTTCAGACCTTCACCGGCGAAGGTCTGAACATTGACAGAACCGGTTTTAAATGTTAGACTTATTAAATCAGAAGATTCTTCTTTTTTCCGGGAAGAATCTGTTTTTTGGTTACGAAAAACGGCGGTGCACCGCTGATCTTCATAACAGGAGGATATTGAAAATGAAAGGAACTGCTTATTGTCTGGGAGTCGGTCCCGGAGATCCGGAGCTCATGACATTGAAGGCTGTGCGGATGATCCGTGAAAACGAGATCATCATGGTTCCCGGAACCACTGCTGTCGACGCCGTGGCTTACAGGATCGCCGTTCAGGCTGTGCCGGAGCTTGCGCAGAAAACACTCGTGGCCGTGGATATGCCCATGACAAGAGACAAGGAGGTGCTTCGCCGGAGCCATGAAAAGGGAGCGAAGCTGATCGAAAGCTATCTGGACCAGGGAAAAAACGTGATTTATCTCACTCTTGGAGATTCCTCCATCTACTGTACCTTCAGTTATCTCCAGGAAATTCTGGAAAAGGACGGCTATTCCACGGGTCTCGTCAGTGGGATTCCCTCCTTCTGCGCCGCCGCGGCCAGGCTGAACATTCCTCTGACAGAATGGAATGAACCTCTTCACATCCTTCCCGCTCTGCACCGTGTGGATGAGCCGCTCTCCCTGCCCGGAAACTATGTCCTGATGAAATCCGGCAGTCATATGAAGGAAGTCAAGGAACTGCTGCGTAAGAGCGGGCGTTCTGTCTCTGCGGTAGAGAACTGCGGAATGGAGACAGAGAAGGTTTACCATCAGCTGGAGGAGATTCCGGACGAGACCGGATATTTCTCCCTGATCATCGTGAAGGAATAAGGATTGTGACAGTTATTTCCGGATCGATCCTGAGATTCGTCATCAAAGAAAAGAGAATTTCCTGAAATAAGGAGGTAATCATCATGTCAGAGAAGGCTTTACTTGTGGTCAGCTTCGGGACTTCTTATGCGGACACCAGAAAAAAAACGATTGAAGTGCTGGAAAAAAGGCTCGCCGGGGAATTTCCGGACAGGACCTTTTACCGGGCGTGGACAAGCGGGGTTATCATCCGCAAGCTGAAGAAGTCAGGTCTTGTGATCGATACCGTGGCAGAAGCCATGGAACGGATCCGGGCAGACGGCTGTACCGACCTTCTGGTCCAGCCCACCCATATGCTGAACGGATACGAAAACGAAGCAATGAAAAAAACCATCCGGGAAGCCGGCGGTTTTCTGGAAAAGCTTTCCTTCGGCGCGCCGCTCCTGAATTCCCCGGAGGACCTTGCCTGCATCAAAAAGGCGGTCCAGACCAGGTTTTCCTTTTTAAAGGATACCGAAGCTCTTGTCCTCATGGGACATGGATCCCCGGAGCAGGGAAACGAAGTATACGAAAAAATGCGCAGAAGCTTTGCCGATGCTTCTCCGTCCATTTTCCTCGGAACCGTGGAAGCTGTGCCGGATTTCAATGATGTCCTCCAGGATATCGAGAAGAAAAAGCCATCCCGGATCTGCCTTGCTCCTTTCCTGATCGTAGCCGGAGACCATGCCAGCAACGATCTTGCCGGAGCAGAACCGGATTCCTGGAAGAGCCGGCTGGAAGCACTGGGTTACGAGACCGAGGCTGTCCTGGAAGGACTGGGAGAATACAAAGCAGTACAGGAACTGCTTGTCCTTCATGCAAAGGAGGCCCGGGCAGAACAACAGATGACCGGATGTAAGTAAATTTCCTTTATTCATTGTTTTCAGGAGGCAATACCATGATTAAAATGATCGGTACAGATCACAGCCTGGCCCCTGTTTCTGTAAGATCTTCCATCTTCCTCACCAAAGACAGGATCATAGAGCTGATGGAGCAGCTTCGCCATACGCTCCCTGCAGAGGGGGCCGTAGTCATCTCCACCTGCAACCGGCTGGAAATCTGGGTCAGCACCGATGAAGCCGGGGAGCCTGTGGAAGAAGCCGCTTCCTGCGAGGATCCCCTGCTTCTTCTCCTCTGCCGCCTGGCAGGCCTCCGTGCAGAGGAATATGCGCCTTATTTCGTAAAACGGACCTCCGAAAAAGCCATCCGCCATCTGTTTTACCTGGCCTGCGGACTTCGTTCCGCCATTCTTGCGGAAGACCAGGTGCTGACCCAGGTAAAGGATGCCCTGGATTTCTCCCGGGAGCACCAGCTGTCCGGCAGTACCATGGAGGTACTGTTCCGGACCGCCGTCACCGCCGCCAAGCGGATCAAGACCGAGGTTTCCTTCACCAGGGCAAATTCCTCTGCCATCGAGCAGGCGGTCCTCCGGCTGCGGGACAAGGGCATGAGCCTTGACGGAAAGAAATGCATGGTGATCGGGAACGGAGAATATGGACGCCTTGCGGCAGTCACCCTGCTTTCCCACGGCGCACGGGTCATGATGACGCTCCGCCAGTATCACAGCCAGAAAGCAGCGCCGCCCCAGGGGTGCAGCTCCATTCCCTACGACGACAGATACCAGTATCTGCCGGAATGCCAGGTGGTGGTCAGCGCCACTGCCAGTCCGCACTGCACTCTGAAGAAGGAGCCTCTTTCCCTCTGCCGTCCGGACCATCCCATCGTTTTCCTGGATCTGGCCGTCCCCCGGGATATTGAGCCGGAGATCCGGGAGCTTCCCTTTTGTACGCTGTACGATATTGATGATTTTTATACCACAGACTCCGGAGAAAATGCCGAAGCCTACCGGCAGGCTGAAGAGATCATCCGGAAATACATCGACGAGTATGCTCTCTGGGAACGTACCCGGGATCTTCGCCCCCGCATCCGGGGAATTGAGGACGGCGCTGTCAGCAGCCTGAGCCTCCGGCTGAAGAAGACCATAAAAAAGCTGCCTCTGACAGAGGAACAGAAGGAGGAGCTTCTGGCACAGATCGGCCAGTCCGCCGGCAAGGTGATCAACAAGCTGATCTATGACCTGCAGGATCATCTTCCGGAAGAGGAATTCCGGGACTGCATCGATGGAATGGAGAAAATATATCATGAATGACACTCATCTGTTCTTCCCGCTTTTTGTGGATCTGACAGAGAAAAAGGTGGTCGTCGTAGGCGGAGGCACCATCGCGGCCCGGCGCATCCGGACGCTCCTGCCCTTCTGCCGCAGGATCACCGTGCTCTCTCCTTCTTTGGATCCTTCTCTTCAGAAGCTTCCTGACGGACAGTCCCTGATCTGGATCCAGGATAGCTACCAGAAGGAGGCTCTTTCGGGAGCCGCGATCGTACTTGCGTGCACCGACGATCCTTCCCTGAACGAGGAAATCTGCCGGGACGGAAGAATGGCCGGCGCACTTGTGAACAGCTGCAGCAAGAAACAGCAATGTGATTTTTACTTTCCCGGAATCCTGCGGAAGGATCCTGTGGTCGTGGGGATCACCGCCAGCGGGCAGGACCATCATCTTGCCAGAATGGTCCGGGAAAGGATTCAGAGTTCTGTCATGGAGGATTCCGACATATGAAGAAAATAGTGATCGGCAGCAGAGAAAGCGCCCTGGCCGTAGTACAGAGCAACATGGTCCTCTCTTATCTCAGGGAGGCACATCCGGAAACCGAAGCTTCCCTGCTGACGATGAAAACCACAGGCGACAAGATTCTGGACAGAAGGCTGGATCAGATCGGGGGAAAGGGCCTGTTCGTAAAGGAACTGGATGCCGCCCTCCTGTCCGGGAAAAGCGACTTCTCCGTGCACAGCCTGAAGGATCTGCCCATGGACCTGCCGGAAGAACTTCCCCTGGTCTGCTTTTCGAAAAGAGAGGATCCAAGAGACGTCCTGGTCCTGCCCGAAGGAAAAACCTCCATCGATTTTTCCCTTCCCATCGGTACTTCCTCTCTCCGGAGGATCCTGCAGCTGCAGAAGCTTTTCCCGGAAGCCCGTTTCGAAAGCATCCGCGGAAACCTGCAGACCCGTCTGAGAAAGCTGGACGAGGGACAGTACGGCGCCATCATCCTGGCCGCCGCAGGCATGAAACGCATGGGACTTTCAGACCGGATCAGCCGGTTCTTCTCCGTTGAAGAAGTGATCCCCGCGGCAGGCCAGGCGATCCTGGCCATCCAGGGAAGAAAAGACTGCGATGCTTCCCTGTTTGAAGGCTTCATGGATCAGAACGCCAGAACCGCCGCCCTGGCAGAACGGGCCTTTGTCCGGGAGCTGGACGGAGGCTGCTCTTCTCCCGTCGCCGCCCACGCCATTGTTAACGGTTCATGCCTTCGCCTGCTTGGCCTGTATTACAATGAAGAAACCCGGGAGGTTTTTACAGGGGAACTCACCGGCAGCGCCGCACAGGCGGAGGAACTGGGAAAGGCGCTGGCAGGACAGTTACGATCTGCCGGTCAGAAGAAAACCGGAAAGGTCTTTCTGGTCGGGGCAGGTCCGGGGGACCGGGGTCTTTTCACTCTGAAGGGGAAGGAGATCCTCTCCCGGGCAGATGTGGTGGTCTATGACAGCCTGGTAGGGCCCGGTATCCTCTGCATGATCCCGGATACCGCAGAAGCCATAGACGTGGGAAAAAGGGCAAGCAATCATACCATGCCTCAGGCTCAGATCAACGCGCTTCTTTTGCAGGAAGCCATGAAAGGGAAAACTGTAGTGCGTCTGAAGGGAGGCGATCCTTTCCTCTTCGGCCGGGGCGGCGAAGAGCTGGAGCTTCTGGTGGAAAACCACATCCCCTACGAGATCGTACCGGGGATCACATCCCCCATTTCCGTCCCCGCATATAATGGAATACCGGTGACGCACCGGGATTTTACTTCTTCGCTGCATATCATCACCGGACATAAAAGAGCGGTGTGGAGCACCGAGGTGCCGGATGGAAAGGAAGCTTCCCCTGTCAGGGGCTGGCAGAATCTGGACATCCCCTTTGAGGCTCTTGTAAATACAGGAGGAACGCTGGTATTTCTCATGGGCGTTACCTCTCTTCCGGATATCTGCGCGGGGCTTCTGGCCGCCGGAATGGATCCCGCAATGCCTGCGGCGATCCTGCAGAAAGGAACCACGGCACGGCAGAAGCGCATCGTCGCCACCGTTTCCACTCTCTGCGGCGAAGTACAGCGATGCGGCATCGAAACCCCGGCCATCATTGTGGTCGGAAAGGTCTGCTCTCTTTCAGAAACCTTCTCCTGGTATGAAGCTCTCCCCCTGTCCGGAGCACGGATCCTGGTCACCAGGCCAAAGGAGCTGGTGTCCACTGTCTCGGAAAAGCTGCAGCTCCTTGGGGCAGAGGTTCTGGAGATCCCCTCCACTGAGCTTTTGCCCATCCCGGACAATCAGGCGCTTTCCAGAGCTCTGTCGGAAATCTCTTCCTACCGCTGGATTGCCTTTACCAGCCCCAGCGGCGTCAGGATCTTTTTCCAGGAGCTGGCGGAAAGGGAGATTGATATCCGCAGCCTTTCTCATCTGAGATTTGCCGTCCTGGGGGAAGGAACAAAAAAGGAGCTGAAAGCGCATCAGATTCTGGCTGATGTAATGCCGGAGGTCTACGACGGTGCCTCTCTCGGAAAAGCCCTGGCCGGCGTCATGCGGCCGGAGGAGAAGCTTCTGCTGCCAAGGGCAGAGAT
>JAFOJB010000382.1 GCA_017420455.1 Blautia sp. | reverse complement strand
TCCATATGCCGCAGAAAGAAGTTCTGCGCAAAGTCTGCAGTCCTTTCCGGCATTACGACAGGTTTTCTCAAACCGTAGATAACGTTCCCGGAGTCTTTTTTCAGACACCTTTCCTGGCAGAAGCCCCATCAACATTCTTTTCCATCCTGTCCCAGGGATCATCCCATTCATCCGGTATAAAAATGTGCAGGTATATCCTGCATAAAGCCGGAGAAGCCGGAGACGTATCCTGGAAGGCACCTCATCAAAAACGGTAATATCCACAAACACTCTTCCCTGCCGGACTCTCCTGGCGATCTCCTCCTCTGTCTGTGTCCAAAGATCTTCTACTCGGGCAAAGAGGGCGGGTACTTTTGTCACATCTCCGGTAGAATAATGAAGCAGATGGTATCGCGGACTACAGTTCTGCGGATAAACTTCCAGAAACCGGTCATACTCTTCCCGCGTCATCATCAGGTCGATATCATCATCCCATGGAATAAACCCCTGATATACAGCTGCTCCAATCACTGAGCCTGCGCATAAAGAATATCTGATGCCGCATTTTCTGCAGACACGATCGATATCTTTTACGATCTCCAGGCAGCATTTCTGAACTTTCCCGACCGTCGTTTCTTTCTCTGTTTCCAAGGTTTCATACCTCCACGGTCACCCATCCGTCTTCGTACAGTGGCGGTACATATTCATCGTTGTACCACCTGTCCGGTGCTATAACTTTCTTATCCGGGAACTGTCCCAGAAACTGTGCCCACCAGCTAAAAGTGCTGTTAGAAATGATAAAATGCCTGCAGCTGTACATCAGTCGAAGTTTTTCCCAAGCCGGATCGGCTCCTTCTTCATAATATGTTTCTCCAGGAAAGCACAGATTCCTGCGGATCCATTCCACATCATCCGAAAAAACAAAAAAAATTGGACGCTCCACCATGGAACACATTTTTTCTGCCGCCCGCTCAAAATATTCCACAGTACATACATTCAGGCCTGGGTATGCAAGATAATTTCCTCTGCGCACGCTGACACAGACGGATTCAGAAGTACAGATTCTTTCCAGAAGTTCTTTATTTTTTGCCAGTACAGGATGCTTCGGTACAAATTCCTGCAGCAGCTCTTTCCGGATCGATTCCGGAAATCTGGCACATTCAAAAGGGGCGCATAAAATCTTCTTCCCGGCTACCCAGACATAAGGATAATCATAACCGGTAAACATCTGATAGATTCCCTGTCTGTTCATCCATCTGAAAAAACGCTTTCTCCATCTGATCCTGGACAGCGTTCCCTTTTTCCGGACAAGCCGGTCCCCTGCCTTTACAATTCCCAATACCAGCTTCTGCATAATAGTAGTCTCCTGCATCAGGATACTCTTCTTCCCTTCATAATAGGAATATGCAACAACGCAAAACTCCTTCAGGGAGTCTTCCCATCCTGGCATTTCTTCCTTCTTTTTTTCTTTCCATATATTGGAAAAATCGAAAATCAGCGGTTCCTCCTTCTCCTCGCTCTGCAACTGAAGCATCCGGGCAAAAGCATAACGGAACATCTGATTTCCCAAACGTCCATTCATTTCCACAAAAATCATAGATCGTCTGCACCGCCCTTTCGCTCAGGAAGTCCATATGCCATGGCAAGTGTGAGGATCATGTAAAAGGGAGTCCGCATTTCATAGCAGTCCCCTATAAAGCAGAACAGGAATGCAGATATTGCAATACAGAGTATCCTGGCTTGTACCTCCGCCATATAAGGTGCAATGCTTCCGGCAACAACAAACAGCAGGATGAGGAACAGGACAAGGAGTACGATCCCGCCTTTCATAAGCAGTTCCAGATAATAATCATGGCTATGCACCCAATGCATGTTGCTACCCTGAAATCGGTCATTGAAATCCTTTGCATTTTCTACACCATAACCTATCCAGGGGGATTTCTTTACGGCATTAAGGACCTTATCCCACAGGTAGGTCCGCAGAGTAAGAGTAACATCCTTATGAAGAACGCCTTCTATGAACGGTTTAAACAAATACTGCATTCTCAGAAGCACAATACTGACAAATCCTGCTGTACTGAGCGCAATACCAGTCTCCAGTCTGTACAGGCCGTCGAAGGGTATTACGATCATGGACAGTACGCCAAGAAGAAACACCGTCATTCCAATCAACGAGGACGCCGACCACACCTTCAGGATACTGACTGCGGAAGCAGCCAGAAATACCAGATAATCCCAGGAAATACGCTTTCCCTTCTCCACTGTCAAAATACAGCCGGCACAAAGTCCCAGCAGAATAGTCATGATGAACAGATTTTCATTTCCAAGAAAATATTGCCTGCTGGTATCCTCTGCAAGATATATTCCATTTTCAAAAAGCAGAACGGTACATGTATTGATCACTGTCTGCGAAAAAGCCATGTAATATACCGCTTTGACTGCATTCCGGAAGTCCCATAAAGCAGCAGATTCCAGCAGTAGCACGCTTCCCAGTATCGGATAGATATATTTCAGACATTTCCAGACCTGACTGTGCAGACCGGAATGCAACAATGTGGACCCCATC
>JAFOJB010000039.1 GCA_017420455.1 Blautia sp. | reverse complement strand
TAGGGCTGACAGCAGAAAAACCTTCGTCTGCGGAACACAGGGGGAGGACTCACGCGCCTCCGGGGCCGGATGATATGTGTTTTCCAGGTGTCTGGCGTCTTGACGGACTGCAAAAGAAGGTCTGTCCGCAGCCAAAGGACCTTGCGTCCTGCAGGCGCGGACAGACCTTCTTTCGCAGTCAGGAGAGCCGACAGACGCCAAAACACATATCGTCCGGCCCCGGGAGGCGCGTGAGTCCTCCTCCGTCCGCCGTAAAGATCCCCGTCCGGAGAGACTCACACCTGGGGGTAAAGAAACAGCCGGAAATAGCACATCGTCTATTTCCGGCTGTTTTTAGATCCTGTAATTATGGAAGAGTCCCCAGGGACGCTTCTCAGTGCTCTACATCGTAAAGCTTGTCGTTCTCATCGATGAAGGTCTCGCTGTCGACCTTTCCGAACTCTGTTCCGTAGGCATCATAGTATACGCCGCCCTGGATCGAGATCACGACCTCTTCTCCGGTCTCGCGGGAGATCAGGCGGACTGTGGAATTGTTGGAAACATCGCCCTTGTAGGCATATCCGTCTCCGTTTTCCTTCGTGCTTCCGGATCTCGGCGTCTCAGTCACATCATATACAGCGTCATACGCATCCTTGAAGGTACCATCCTCCTGTTTGTGGAAGGCAATCCCCTCACGGTCATAGTAAACACCGTCTTCCGATTCATATACGGTAACCGGTCTGCCGGAGCCGCGGGAAATCAGATATACCGTCGAAGTGTCTGTATTAGCGGTCTGGTTTCCGCTTAAATCCGGGGCAAACATGTAAAGAGTAGTGCCGTCAGCTCCGCTGTAGGTACCATCACCATTGCTGGAATAACGTACCCAGTCGGAAGTATAATAATATCCATCGCTGTACTCATAAAGCGTCGTTCCGTTGCCGTTCAGCCAGTAAACCTCCATGGAGAAACCGGTAGGCTCGAGCCCGGAATCCACAACCGGTTTGTTGACCGTAAGGACCGCGCCGTTCTCAGCCGCAAACTCATACGTTGTGATCCAGTCATATCTGGTTCCTGCATTGTCATACCAGTAGCCATCCACAGACTCATAAACCGTAACCGCATATCCATCGATCTCGTAGATGGTCTTTACATTGCCGGTAAAGCCCTTTGAACTGCCGCTTTCTTCCGATTTCGCAGCAGAATCCGTGCTCTTCGAGGCCGGTGCTGTGGCAGAGAGGAACGCTGAGGATACATATCCTGTCCCGTTGTTGAAGGAAACCTGATACCAGCCGTAGTCCGCGCCATTGCGCTGTACGGAACCGAGCACCCTTATGCTGTCGCCATAGGTAAGAGCCCCGATGATCGCATCATTGGTAGAACAGCCGCCGCGGATATTCAGGCTGTCGGAAATGACATACATGGTCTGATCCATGGCCGCCAGAGTAAACTCGCTGGTCTTCGGAGCCGGCGTCTCCGGCTTCACCGCAGTCTTGGTATTATACTGCAGAACCTTGGTGGACATGATGGCATTGCAGATCTGCGGAATGTTTGCGGCATCCACTACAGAACCCGTGATGATAAATACCTCATTCTGTGTAGAAAACACAGCCTGGTAAACATTGACATAATGACTGTCTGCTACGGACATCTCCGGCAGATTCGCACCGTTGGAAAAGTGCTCTATGGTGATCATGTTGCTTCCGTCACTGAGAGTGATCCACTTGCTGGGATCCATCATTTCCTTCCAGTTCTCATTTGGAAGCTCGATTGAAAGAACACCATTGGATGCGGTAAAGGTTTCTGCTGCTGCAGGAACTGCCAGGCACAGAACTGCTGTGGCTGCCAGCGCTGCCAGAATAGATTTTCTCTGCATTTTTTTCCTCCTTTTAAAATTCATACTCACCTTTTTTTCAAACACCGCAATTATAATACCTTTCTCTCGAAAAAACCCACCAAAAATACAGATTTTTCTCATTCCGCTTCCCTCATTTTCACAAGAAAGCAGAATATTTTCGGGGTTTTTCTCCTGTTTTATCGTTATTATTCACAGCCCTCCACAGCATTCGAATTTCCGCCCTGCGGGCTCTCCTGGCGCTTCGCGCCTGAATTTCTCTTCTTGCGGAGTGACTGCTTTCGCAGTCCTGCCCGGATATGAGCCCTGATTTTCCGTGCAGGCGCGAAAATCAGATCTCATATCCGGGCGGGCTGTAATAGTAAGGTTTTTTCAGCAGCCTGCTGTAAAATGCATACCTGAATGCTGCCTTCTCACTGCCCTTCCGCCTCCTCGAGAGTTCTGTATCCGTACGCCCGGACAGTATTCTGCATGATGGCGATGCTCTGGTTCTCTCCCTTTTCCTGCATCATTTTCGCGTCCTCGAGGCAGAGCTTCAGCGTTTTCTCCGAATAGGTATAAAGTTCTCCCTTCAGATACGATTCAAAAGAAGTCCTGAAAACAGTATCCTCTTCGGAG
This sequence comes from Blautia sp., assembly GCA_017420455.1. GTDB lineage: Bacteria > Bacillota > Clostridia > Lachnospirales > Lachnospiraceae > Blautia_A. Next base: position 3,976 of record JAFOJB010000039.1, on the reverse strand, counting down.
CGCAGCGGTCTCCCCTTTCCCGCCAGACGCGGATATCTGTTTTCAAAGGAGATACGCCATTCTATATGGATCTGCGCCAGCTCCTCTGCCAGTCTCTCCTTTTCCTCCGTAATGGGCGGAAGGAGCTTTTCAATCCTTGCAAAATCCTCCGACGCGGTAAATTTCATCATATAGGCGTATTTTTCCGTCAACAGGTTCCTTCCGGACTCCTTTGCCGCGATCAGATCCTCCAGATAGCTCTCTCTTGCTCGTTCGCTCCAGGCCAGGAACTGGCTTCTCCGCATGATCTGAAAGGTCTGCGGGTCATCCTGGCAGTCCGCTCTTCCTCCTTCATTCTGAACCTTCTGGAAAAAATCCCATTCCCTCTGTACGATCTCTGTGATCACTGTATCCATCCTTTTTCCCCTTTTTCTGCGTCGCAGCGTAAAAAAGGGCCGCCGCATATCTGCGGCAGCCCCCTGGCGTTCCTGTTATTTCGCAGCTTTCTGGGCCTTGATCTCTTCGATCATCTTCGGTACGACGTCGAAAACGTTTCCTACGATACCATAGGTAGCTACCTCGAAGATCGGCGCTGCATCATTGGTGTTCACGGCGATGATCACCTCAGAATCCTGCATACCGGCCTTGTGCTGGATGGCGCCGGAAATTCCGAGAGCCACATAGATCTTCGGATGAACCGTCTTTCCTGTCTGTCCTACCTGATGGTCGTCAGAAAGCCAGCCCTCATCTACCGCTACACGGGAACCGCCTACAACACCGCCGCCGAGAGCGTCGCAGAGCTCCTCTGCAAGGGCAAGACCCTTCTGTACGTCAGAACTGATTCCGTTTCCTACAGAAACGATAACATCTGCGCCTACCAGATCTACCATCTTCTTGGTGGCCTTTACAACCTCAAGAACTTTCGTCTTCAGATCGTCTTCGGACAGGGAAACCGGATACATCTCAAGCTCGCAGGCATCCGCCTTCGCCTGGTCAAACTCCGATTTCTTCATAACGCCGGGACGTACCGTAGACATACAGGGACGGAATCTCGGGCAGATGATGGTCGCCATCAGGTGTCCGCCGAAGGCCGGACGGGTCATCTTCAGGTTGGTATCGTCCATCTTGAATTTCTCCGGATCCACTTCAATGGTGGAGGACTCACGGAGGAAATCCAGATATTTATCCATGTCGATGTCCAGATGCGTACAGTCTGCGGTAAGTCCGGTATGGAGCTTTGCCGCGCATCTGGGAGCCAGGTCACGTCCGATGGTGGTGGCGCCTACCAGAAGGACCTCCGGCTTCTTGTCATTTACCAGGTCGCAGAGAACCTTGGTATAAGCGTCTGTGGTGTACACCTTCAGCGCCGGGTCGTCGCAGATGATCACTTTATCCGCGCCGTATCCGCCGAGTTCGGAAGCGATGCCTTTCACATCACTGCCAAGAAGGACGCCTACCAGTTTTGCTCCTCTTTCATCTGCAAGCTTGCGGCCCTCTGAAATCAGCTCAAAATCCGTATTCTGGAGTTTTCCATCCCGCTGCTCGCAAAACACCCATATATCATGATATTCTTCAATATTTTCACTCTGAAATCCCATATATTTCTCCTTTTCTATGAAGGAACCGCCGGAAAAGGCATATCACACAGCGCCCTTCGCATCGTACAGCGCCTGAAAGCGCCATGTGCCGCTGTCCGCCAGCCGTATCTGCGCACCAGGTGCACCTGCACAGCTTCGCAGCGTACCCTCTTCCAAAAGCCCTGGGCTTTGCCGTTCCAGACCTGTATCAGATGATATGCTTCTTTGCAAGCTTCTCCGCAAGAGCTGAAGCTGCTTCCTGGGCTGTCCCGGGAATCATCTCAACACTGCCCTTCTGGGGCGGCGTAAAGGATTTGAAGATATTGGTGGGAGAACCCTTCAGACCGATGGTGGTCTTGTCGATGAGGGGCTCATCCTTCAGCGCCTCATAATCCAGCACTGTGATCGGCTTGTCATAGCATTCCAGAATGCCCTTTACGGTAAGATAACGCGGGGTATTGAGTTCCTTCACACAGGTGATCAGACAGGGCGTCTTCACCTCGACGGTCATATAGCCGTCCTCCAGAAGTCTCTTGATCTTCAGGGTGTTTCCATCCTTTTCGATATCTCCTGCATAGGTCACCTGCGGAAGATTCAGCTTTTCAGCGATCTGCGGGCCGACCTGCGCGGTATCTCCGTCGATTGCCTGACGACCGCAGAAAACGATATCATCCTCGCCGATTCCCAGGTTGTGCAGAGCGCCCGCGATGATCTGGGAGGTTGCGAAGGTATCGGAACCGCCGAACTCACGGCCGGAGATCAGGACGCCGTCGTCTGCGCCCATGGCGATCAGTTCCTGCAGCATTGCCTTTGCGGGCGGCGGTCCCATGGTAACAACGGTTACCTGGCAGCCGGTAGCGTCCTTGATCTTCAGGGCGGCCTCGGTAGCGTTCATGTCATCGGGATTGATGATGGTTGCCATGGAAGCTCTGTTCAGCGTACCGTTTTCGTTTACTGCTACCTTTCCGGAAGTATCCGGAACCTGTTTCACACATACATATATTCTCATATCAGATCCTCCTATTTAAGCAGCGCGCCGGAAATAACCATCTGCTGTACCTGGGTGGTGCCTTCGTACAATGTCATGACTCTGGCGTCGCGGTACAGACGCTCCACCTTGTAATCCTTGATATATCCATATCCGCCGAAGATCTGGATCGCCTGATATGCCACCTTGTTCGCCATCTCTGTCGCATAATATTTGCTCATGGCGCATTTCACAAAGGAATCCGCAGCCCCCTGATCCTTCTCCATGGCAGTGGTATAGACAAGGCTTCTGGTCGCTTCGATCTCGGTAGCCATCTCTGCCAGCATGAAGCTGATCGCCTGATTCGCGCAGATGGGCTTGCCGAACTGCTTTCTCTCTTTCGAGTACCGGACAGCCTCCTCCAGGCAGCCCTGGGCGATTCCAAGTGCCTGCGCGGCAACGCCGAGACGGCCGCCGTTCAGGGTATTCAGAGCTACGATGAAGCCCTTGTCCAGAGGTCCGAGAAGATCTTTTTTATTCACACGTACATTTTCCATGCTGATATCGCTGGTAGGATAACCATTGATACCCATCTTCATCTCGGATTTACCGACCGATACTCCCGGCAGCTTCATGTCCAGGATGAACATGGAAATTCCCTTGCTTCCTCTCATGGCGCGGTTTGTCTTTGCGTAGACGACCGCGTAATCCGCCATAGGCGCGCCGGAAATGAAGCATTTTCTTCCGTTCAGGATAAAGTCGTCCCCATCCGCGTCTGCGGTGGTAAGGGTGCCGCCGGCATCGGAGCCTGCGCCGGGCTCGGTAAGGGCAAATACGATATGTTTTCTTCCAGCCGCTACATCCGGGAGGATCCTCTGCTTCTGCTCCTCATTTCCACACTCCAGAAGCGGGCCGCTTCCAAGGGAGTTCGGAGTATTCGCATAGATGGCGCCGACAGGCATCACGCGGGAGAATTCCTCGTTCATCAGTACATAGGCCAGGCTGTCGCCGCCCTGTCCGCCGTATTCTACCGGAATCTTGATTCCACAGAAACCGCAGTCTGCCATTTTCTTAAAGAGCGCCTCGTCAAAGCCGCCCTCCCGGTCCAGTCTTTCCTGGATCTCGGTAGTGAATTCGGTCTCTGCAAAATTACGAAAGTTTTTTCTCATCAACTCATATTTTGCTGATAGAATCATACGTTGCCTCCATTCTTTTTCTAATGCTTTTTTATTAGTTGCTATTTTAAATTTAAATGTCAAATGTTCCCGAATGTTTATTTCTTTTTGGATTGTTTCTCTTTTTGTTTCATTTGTTCTAAAATAGTATCCACTTAATATTTTTTCATCAAATTCTAGAAATAATGAGTTTTTTGGTATATTATTTTCTTTTGTTATTTCTTCGATTATATCTCCAATTGTTCTTTTTATATTTACTTTTTCTGTTTTTTCTTCTG
>JAFOJB010000381.1 GCA_017420455.1 Blautia sp. | reverse complement strand
TGGTGGAATTCTGCGAATCCTTCCTCGGCTTCATCCGCGGCGGCCTTTCGGTCGTATCGGTGCTTGCGGGAATGTTCTTCGCGGCCATCTCCGGGTCCGGCGCGGCCACTACGGCGGCTGTCGGAGCAACCCTGGTGCCCGAATTGAAAAAGAGAGGCTATAAGGAGGATTCTGCCGCCGCACTGGTAGCCGCCGCAGGGACCATCGGCGTCGTCATCCCTCCCTCTGTCCCCATGGTGCTTTACGCCGTCATCGCAGAGGAGAGCGTAAACCGCCTGTTCAAGGCCGGCTTCATCCCCGGCGTCCTGATGGGCTCCGTTCTGATCGCCATTTCGCTGGTACAGGCCTACAGGTGGAATTATCCGAAGGGGTCCTCATTCAACGGCAGAAATATCCTCCGGACCTTCCTGAAGGCAATTCCGGCCATCCTGATGCCGCTGATCATTCTGGGCGGTATCTTCTCCGGGTATTTTACCCCCTCGGAGGCTGCCGCTGTCGCAGTGGTATACGCAGTACTGGTATCCAAATTCGTGTACAGAGACCTTACCTGGAAGAGCCTTTTTGAGATCATGAAGGGCTCCGCGAAGACCAGCGCGGTCATCATGATCATCATCTCCTGCTCCGGCCCCTTCGGCTGGGCGCTGGCAAACTGGAGGATCCCGGAAGCCATTTCCACCTCCGTTCTGGCCATTTCAACGAACAAATACATCATCATGCTCCTGATCTCGGTCATCATCCTGATCGCCGGCGTCTTCATGGAGACCTCTTCGGCGATCATCATCCTGACACCGGTATTTCTTCCGCTGGTACGCGCGCTGAACGTATCCACCCTTCATTTCGGGATTCTGTTCGTCGTAGGCATCGCCATCGGAATGATCACACCGCCGGTGGCCATCAATCTGTTTGTGGCCACGGGAATCACCGGCCTTCCCATCGAGAGGATTTCGAAGTCCGTGGTTCCCTACCTGATCGGCCTGATCCTGGTATTCCTGCTGATCGTATTCGGCCCGCTCCTCATTCCCGGACTGCTGTAAGGCGAAAGACAGTTACCGTTCCCAGCCGGTGAAGCCGTGAACTGCAGCGAAAGATGCAAAGCCCGCAGTCGCCCGGAAACCTTACGATAGCAGAAGAAGCCCTGTCCTTTATGACTCCGCTCATAAAAGACAGGGCTTCTGTTCTATCTCTGTAAAACCTTCTTATTCCCAGACTGCTCCCGGATCCAGGATTCAGGGCTTTTTCAGGACGGACTCTGCGTAATAATGATCTCTGCTTCCCTCATGGTCATAAGATGCCGTTTTGTCAACGATAATTCCGGTCGTTCCAGAACAAAAATATCTGTCGCCTCCCAGATCCCGACCCATCCGACGATAGACAGGATCTCCACATTCACGCTATCGGATCCGGAAAGGAATAACCAGAGGGCAAGAACAGCTGCCCCGACAATTCCAAGTATGATTCCCTTCATCGTAAGCTTTTTTAATTCATACGAAATATCTTCCATCTCCTGGATATAATAATTCCTGATTTTCTTCTTTACCTTCTCTTCATCCACAGGCGTGTCCGTGAAGATATGGATCGTACATTCCTCCTTCCTCCGCCTGTGTTTGTGAATGTAATTCCGCCGAAAATATTCTGTCACATCTTCCGAGAGCATGTTCTGATCCGGATCCAGCGGAGAAAACAGTTCTGTCTCGTCCTGTATTTTCAGCTTTATTTCATGCCTGACCATATGAACCTCCATTGCATTCTCCTATCGTCCAGGCGAAAGCCTTCGCTGTCCGGATATCCGCATCCCGGAAATGGTTTCCCTCGTTCCATTCCAGGACGGTGTTGACTCCCTGCTCTTTCAACAGCTCATGCGCTTCCCGGATCCTACATCCCACTGTGGACATCACGGGATTTCTGGTCTTTTCTTCCCTGTCGCCAAGGCTCAGGTAGACCGTGCCGGTATGGATCGGGTTTTCCTTCATATAATCCGTAAAACCCGGGAACCATACGGACGGCGAAGCCGCCGCCACTCCCCGGAACACATCCGTCTGATATGCCGCCCAAAGGGCGAAGAGTCCTGCCAGGGAATACCCGCCGATGAGGTAAGTCTTATCCCGGTCCGTGCAGTATTTCAGAACCTCCTTCAGCGTCTCGCCGGCCCCGCCTCCAAAGGCTTCTTTGCCGAACACGGCCGGCGCCTCCCAGGGAGAAAGATCCGTATTCCAGTTTTCCACCTTTATCGCAGTCAGGCAGAAATCAGTGTCCGTCAGTCTTTTTATTTCCGCCGCTTCGTTCTCGATCCCTTCAAGGTCATGGTCGTCGACCATCTGGATGAGAACCAGTGAAGAGGCGGAATTGCCATAAGTCATCGTCCTCATACGATGCGCCTCTATACCGCTGCAATGACTTCCACTTCACAGACCGCTCCTTTTGGCAG
>JAFOJB010000380.1 GCA_017420455.1 Blautia sp. | reverse complement strand
TGGTCTTCGTACGGATTTCTTCGCAGATGGCATCCACAAATTCCTGAATGGGCCTGGAGCCTTCATCGCCGGCAAAACGGCTTCTCACAGAGACCGTTCCTTCTTCCTCTTCCTTGGCGCCGACCACCAGCATATACGGAATCTTATCCATACGGGCCTCGCGGATCTTCAGACCGATCTTCTCCGCGCGCTGATCGACCGTAACGTCGACGCCGTTCGCGCGCAGTTCCTTGCGGACCTTCTCCGCGTAGTCAAAATACTTCTCGGAGATCGGCAGGATACGGACCTGCTCCGCGCACAGCCAGGTGGGGAACTTGCCTGCGTACTTCTCGATCAGCCATGCCAGCGTTCTCTCATAGCAGCCCATGGAGGTGCGATGAATGATATAAGGACGTGCCTTGTTTCCTTCCTTGTCGATATAGTACATATCATAGCGCTCAGCCAGGAACATATCCAGCTGTACCGTGATCATGGTATCTTCTTTTCCGTAAACATTCTTTGCCTGGATATCCAGCTTCGGTCCGTAGAAGGCGGCTTCTCCATCTGCCTCCGTATACTCCAGTCCGATATCATCCAGGATCTTTCTCATGGCATCCTGCACACGGTTCCATTCCTCGGCCGTTCCCAGATATTTCCCGGAATCATTCGGGTCCCATTTGGAGAAACGGTACGTCACATCATCCTGAAGTCCGAGTGTAGTCAGGCAGTATTTCGCCAGATTCACACATCCCTTGAATTCATCCTCGATCTGCTCCGGCGTACATACCAGATGTCCCTCGGAGATCGTGAACTGACGCACTCTGGTCAGGCCGTGCATCTCACCGGAATCCTCATTACGGAACAGTGTAGAGGTCTCGCCCATACGATAGGGAAGATCACGGTAGCTCTTCTGTCTGGCTTTGTACACGTAATACTGGAACGGACAGGTCATGGGACGAAGGGCATATACATCGCTGTCCGTGTCGTTCTCGATCATGGCCAGATCCTCCACGCCATGGATCTCCCTTCCGGCGTCCGCGGCATTATTCAGATCCTCTTTGTTATCATATCCGAATACAAACATGCCATCTTTATAATGGTACCAGTGATCGGAAATCTTATATAAGGTGGATTTTGCCATGAGCGGCGTTCTGGTTCTTACATAACCCCACTCATAATCCTCCAGGTCCTCGATCCAGCGCTGCATCTTCTGGATCATTTTGGTTCCCTTCGGCATGAACAGCGGAAGCCCCTGCCCGATTACGTCTACCGTCGTAAACAGATCCATTTCTCTTCCCAGCTTATTGTGGTCGCGGTTCTTGATATCTGCCAGATAAGCCAGGTACTCTTCCAGTTCATCCTTCTTTGTATAAGCCGTACCATAGATTCTGGTCAGCATTTTGTTATGCTCGTCGCCTCTCCAGTACGCGCCGGAAGAAGAGATCAGCTTGAAGGCCTTGATCGGCTTTGTGCTCATCAGATGAGGACCTGCGCACAGATCTACAAAATCTCCCTGTCTGTAGAAGGAAAGGACCGCATCCTCCGGAAGATCATTGATCAGCTCTACCTTATAAGGCTCGTTCCGCTCCTCCATGAGTTTGATCGCTTCTGCCCTTTCCAGGGTAAAGTATTCCAGCTTCTCACCCTTTTTGATGATCTTTTTCATTTCTTTTTCGATCTCGTCCAGGGCGGCACGGTCCAGGCTCTGCATATCAAAATCATAATAGAAACCGTCTGCGATAGCCGGCCCGATGGTGAGCTTCGCGTCCGGATAAAGATTCTTTACTGCTTCTGCCAGTACATGGGCACAGGTATGGCGGTAGACTTTCTTTCCTTCATCGGAATCGAAGGTCAGGATATTGAGGGCGCAGTCCGAATCCAGGACTGTCCGCAGGTCTTTCACCTTTCCATCCACTTCCCCTGCGCAGGCTGCCCTGGCAAGGCCTTCGCTGATATCCAGCGCGATCTCGTAAACGGACATCGGCCGGGAGTATTCCTTCGTACTTCCATCTTTCAACGTAATGATCATGGTTTTACCTCCTGCTGCACTGCAGCCAAATGATGTGCTGTGATCCACGGCAGAAAGACCGTTCCGAAGAATGCTCTCTTTCTGCACCGGGATCATAAATCTGAAAACCTGGCGGAAGGAAACACCTGGCAGTCCATCTCAGGGCACGCCCTTCGATGACCGTTCGCGCTCGTGCAGGCACGGCGCACGTCTGGCGGCTTTATCGCACAAAAAATCCCTTCTGCCAGTACAACTGTCAGAAGGGACGAATACACAAATGTATTCGCGGTTCCACCCGTCTTCCCGGAAAAATCTTTTCTGTGCTTCTTCAGAGCTTTTCATAAAAACTTTTATGAATCCTTCAAAGCTTCCTCCGGACTCTCATTTATGGCTGATAACGCGGCCGGCGGGCGTGATTGGCGCCACTCAGAGCTGGTCTTCGACACGCGGACGGCTTAAGATGTTTCCAGCTTTCCATCTCTCTCTGGAAGTCTTCCTGCGTTCTACTGGTCTCTTCAACGTTTTATCTGAAGTGCATCATATCATTTATTTTCCGGAATTTCAAGGGGATATCTGTTTTTTTTCAGAAAACCCTGCAGGGTTGTTACAGTTCACGGCCTCAGCGGATGGAGATTGCATGTGTTTTCAGGGCGGTCGTCTCCTCGCCCGTCCGCCTTATAATGTCCGTTCCCGGGACTCAATCGCTGTCAAAGGGTTACAGTCTCCGGCCGGCGAGGCCGTGAACTGTAACAGACCGGCGTCTGCTCAGCTGAGTGCCAGGCTGTCCCATTTGTCGTCCGGGACAAGGCAGATATAGATTTTTCCGGGATTCAGCGCCAGTTCATCTCCTTCAATATCCGCATAGGTCGTGACAGCAGATTCCGAGGTTTTAGACCAGGTGATGGGCTGGGCATAGCCATTGCACAGATAGTAGCCGGGAAGATCCTGCTGTACTACATTATAAACCATGTATCCATTCGCGTCATACAGGGTATAGGGGCATTTCAGGATCAGGGCGTTCTTAAAGGTCATCACCTTCCCGGTCTCCGCATCGGTATGCAGGTTTCCGTAGCAGTAATAATCATACGTACGTGTTTCTGCATTATATCTCAGAGTGGAATTCGTATGTTCAAAGGGAAGGACCGCTGTCTGTGTCCCGAAAGTTCCAAGGCAGAGGCTCATGTCTTTCTCTGTCCCGTAGGTCATAAAACGGAAATGGCGGTTCCCTTCCGGGGCGAAGGAATTGTATGTCCTGCTGACACCGGTACTGCTGAAGTTCTGTTCCAGATCTCCGCTCAGACAGTACTCCGTGAATTCCCAGTCTTTTCCGTTGTTCACCCTGGAGAAGGTACCGGAAAAATGATCCCTTGCGTAATCCTGCGCGAAATAGGTATCCACATAGAAGGGACCCCCGTCATGGCAAAGTACGGCGTTCCATTCTGCAGCCATCATGATATTGGTAGGACGGCAGCTCCGGATGCTGCCGAGCTGGGTGATCTTTCCCCAGTCCTTTACGACAGCCATCAGCCTGGTAATATGCCCGTTCGCCGTACTGTTCATCAGCTCATAGACCACATCTGCATCAGCTGTGCCATAATGAGGATAGGCGATCGACTCATTATCCACCATGACCGCAACAGGCCGCTGATCCTTCAGGGAAGCGCTGACCGGTTCCCCCGTAAGCTCGCTGATATATGTATCCTGAGCTGCTTCCTCTGCCAGTACAGGCATGGACATAAGAGCAGCCGCCGCTGCCAGTGCTGTAAGGCAGGCCATGATCTTCCTACGTTTCATTTCACATCTCTCCTTCAAAAAATAGTGTGATGATAACATCCGTTGGCTATTGTACCATACTTTTCTCAATCTGTGTATTCCTTTGATTACAATTCAAGGTTGACATTCCAATGGAAATCAGGTATCATTCTCTTTAACAGATTTATGCGTTAAAGCGCGAAAAATATATTTTCGCCGTACATGCGGGTAACTGTGCATCTTTTCACTCAGGATCTGCGGAAAGATCCCCGGCGCTTTCTGCGCGGGACTTTCCGGCATATCCTGAAATCCTTGCGGAACAAACGATGCAAAAATCCAGGTTATCCGCAGGAAAGGGGTTCAAATGCCTATTACAGAATTGCTGGAGAGAAATGCCCGGGAATACGGGAACGATGTCTGTCTGGTAGAAATCAATCCGGAAATGAAGGAAACCCGCCGTGTCACCTGGAAGGAATTCGAGCTGATCGAGCCGGTCCGCGCTCCCTATTACCGCAGGGAGATCACTTGGAGTGTCTTCGATGAAAAAGCCAACCGTTTCGCAAACCTTCTTCTGGAGCGCGGGATCAAAAAAGGAGATAAGGTCGCCATCCTTCTGATGAACTGTCTGGAATGGCTTCCTATCTATTTCGGGATCCTGAAAACCGGAGCTCTGGCAGTCCCGTTGAATTTCCGGTATTCCGCGGACGAAATCCAGTATTGTCTGGATCTGGCGGAAGCGGATATCCTGGTATTCGGTCCGGAATTTATCGGCCGTGTAGAAGAGGTAGCCGATGAGATCGGAAAGCACCGCCTTCTGTACTATGTCGGCGATGGCTGTCCCGGGTTCGCAGAGGATTATACCGCCCATGTGGCAGACTGTTCCAGCAAAGCGCCGGATATCAGACTTACGGATGACGATTTCGCGGCAATCTATTTCTCGTCCGGCACTACCGGCTTCCCAAAAGCCATTTTACATAAACATCGTTCCCTGATGCATTCCGCGACGGTAGAACAGAAGCACCACGGCCAGACCAGAGAGGATGTTTTCCTCTGTATTCCTCCGCTTTATCATACGGGAGCGAAAATGCACTGGTTCGGAAGCCTGCTTTCCGGAAGCAAGGCCATTCTCCTGAAAGGAGCAACGCCAAAATTCATCCTGCAGGCTGCCTCTGAAGAGCGCTGCACCATTGTATGGCTCCTGGTGCCATGGGCACAGGATATTCTGCTGGCTCTGGACAGAGGGGATCTGAAGCTTTCCGATTACCACCTGGATCAGTGGAGGCTGATGCATATCGGCGCCCAGCCTGTACCCCAGAGCCTTATCTCCCACTGGAAGGAATATTTCCCGAACCATCTGTACGATACCAACTACGGCCTCAGCGAATCCATAGGGCCGGGCTGTGTGCACCTGGGCGTTGAAAACATCCACAAGGTCGGCGCAATCGGAAAAGCAGGCTATGGCTGGGAAACCATGATCATCGACGAACATGGAAACCCGGTAAAACAGGGTGAAACCGGTGAACTCGCCGTCAAAGGTCCCGGCGTCATGGAATGTTACTACAATGACCCGAAAGCCACCGCAGAGGTTCTCCATGGAGACTGGCTGTGGACAGGAGATATGGCCATGGAGGACGAGGACGGCTTCATCTTCCTGGTAGACCGTAAGAAGGATGTCATCATCAGCGGTGGTGAAAACCTGTATCCTGTACAGATCGAAGACTTCCTGCGCACCAATGACAAGATACTGGATGTCGCTGTCATCGGTCTGCCAGACAAACGTCTGGGCGAAATCGCAGCTGCCATCATCGAGCTGAAGCCAGGGGTAACCTGTACGGAGGACGACATCGACATCTTCTGCAAACAGCTTCCCCGCTACAAACGTCCCCGAAAGATCATCTTCTCCCACGTTCCCAGGAATGCTACCGGAAAGATCGAGAAACCCAAGCTTCGCCAGATGTACGGCGCCGACCAGCTGGTCGCCGCCCAGAACAGAGGCTGAGCAACCAGAAAGCAGTGAAACCGCAGCACCTTCGTCTGCAGCCGGGAATGGAAAATCTCCGGCCGCTGCAGACGAAAAGAGCAGGTTTCACTGCTTTTTTAGTCAGTTTTTTCAGGATTTTTTAAACCGTTCCCTGATTCTCTGTTCTCCTTCCCGGAGCCAGGCATCTGTCTCTGCCGAAGCACCCAGGATCTGCCGGAACGCCCGGTATTCATCCTTAGTGCCCCTTCCATGGGGAACCATGTATGCTCCTGCATCGCTTCCTGCCGCCACATGCGCTCCGAGTCTTCCTGCCAGGGAAAGAATCCGGGCCGCGCTTTCCATGATCGGCAGAAGTACAGCATCCTCATAGCGGCCGCACCCCAGCAGATTTCTGACCGTGACCAGCGTCGGCACCCACACGATATCCGTCCCGGCCAGCATCCGGACAGCCTCTTCATCCATATAATTTCCATGCTCAATGCTGTCCACGCCGGCTTCCAGTGCAGCCTTTACCGGCTCCGCCCCATTTGTATGAGACATTACCGCCATCCCCTCCTGGTGCGCGATATGGACCATCTCCCGGACCTCTTCGCGGCAAAGAGGCTCTCCGGTAACCATCCCGTGATTCTGAAAATCCAGGATCCCTGTGGTCATGATCTTGATAAAATCCGCGCCTTCTTTTTTCGCCTCCAGCACCAGGCTGTGAAACTCCCTGAGATCCCGGAAGCCCCTGCCGACAATACCGCCGTAATGACCTTCCCTGTGGATTGCAAACACCGGCGTCCGATAATCGATCCCATATTCCGGGGCAATCTCCCTCGCCCGCTTCGAGACGCCCAGCGCATCGCCGCCATCCCGCACGAAGGTGATTCCTTCTGCAGCGTAAGCCCGGAAACAGGCATGGATCACAGCATCCTGTACCCCGTTTCTGTGCAGCTCCACTGCTCTCCTGTAATTCAGGCCGTCCATGATCACATGGGCATGACACTCTCCGATCATCCATTCCTCTTCTTTCTGATTTTTCCTGTACTGTGCGTAAAGAGTGCGTAAACAACCTTCAGGCACCCGCAACAGGTAATTTATCGCTCAAAAAACCGGCGGATCTGCTCTTTGGAAGCCTTCACGGAGCCCTGCACAAAGAAAGGTTTCCCGCCTCCTCTTCCATCCAGAGCTGCATTCATCTCCTTTGTAAACTGCCTGAGATCCCCGTTTCTTTCCCCCATGGCATACTTGAAGCTTCCATCCGGGTTCTCCGAAAACACGGCGCAGCAGCCCTGGCAGGTTTCCGCCACGGCGTCTGCAAGCTTTCGCACCTCATCCGCTTCCATCTCTCCCTTAAAGATCAGCACACTTCCCCTGCCGGCGTACTTTTCTGCCTCCGCGCTGAACAGTTCCGCCTCCCATTTTGAACACATCCCCTTCAGACGGACATTTTCCTCCAGAAGCCTGCTGACAGCAGAAGCCGTCTCTGTGGGTTTTGCGGAAAGCGCCATGGAAATCCGGTGGTTCTGTTCCATAAGAAGAGAAAGATAGCGGAATGCCCTTTCTCCGCTGATCATCTCGATCCGGACTCCTTCATGGAATTTCACCACGGAAAGAATCTTGACCAGACCGATTTCCCCTGTCCTGGCCACATGCGTCCCACAGCAGGCGCAGACATCCGTACCGGGAAAAGTAACGATCCTCACCTGCCCTGTCAGTTCCTTCTTGCTCCTGTATTCCAGGCTTTCCAGCTCCTCTGCAGACGGGAAGGTAATCCGGACTTCCTTATTTTCCCAGATCCGCCGGTTTGCTTCCTCCTCGATCTCCCGCAGATCCTCCTCACGCAGGATCCCGTTAAAATCGATCGTGATAAAATCACTTCCCATATGAAAGCCGACATTATCATATCCGAATCTTGTATGCACCAGCCCGCTCACCATATGCTCCCCGGAATGCTGCTGCATCAGGTCGAACCGCCTTTCCCAGTCCACCGAGCAATGGACAGAAGTACCCTTTTCCAGCGGCGCGGCAGTAAGATGCACAAGCTCTCCGCCTGCTTCGCGGACATCTGTCACCGCAATCCCGCCGATCGTTCCCAGATCACAGGGCTGTCCGCCCCCTTCCGGGTAGAACGCGCTCCGGTCCAGAAGGATCTCCCAGTCCTACTGCGCTTCCCGGCACTCCAGTACCACAGCATCGAACTCTCTCTGATATACATCCTGATAATACAACCTGACCGTATCTGTCATAATCTCCTCCAGAGCTGCAGGATCTGCCGGAAACTGCCCTTCGCAGTCCGGGCAGGATGTTCCGGCAGATCCTCAATCTAAAACACGTATCTCGCCAAAAGACAGCACGCCTTCCGTGCCGTCCTTCTCCAGAACCCGGAGCCTTCCGTCCGGAAGGATCTCCGCGGCTCTGGCCTCCCGGCTGAAATCCCCATCCGTGATAAGGATTCTGTGCCCGGGTACCAGATTCCTCTCAACATATTCCGGAGCAAGAGACTTCTTCCCTGCAAGCTCCAGAAATTCATTTACGATCTGTGCCGCCAGAAGATTCCTGTCCGCCGCCCTGCCGGCCTTTGCATCCGCAAACAGACCTCCGGCCGTTTCCTTCAGCTCGTCCGGCAGCTGCTCTTTTTCCAGCCAGACATTGAGGCCGATTCCCACGATCACCGCTTCCACGGCGCCGCTCTCGAAATCCGTCATGGCCTCCGTAAGGATGCCGCACACCTTCCGCCCGTTCAGATACAGATCGTTCACCCATTTGATATCCAGCGAAACAGCGCAGACCTTCTTCACCGCCTTAAATACGGCTGCCGCGGCAGCCGTCGTCAGCAGCAGACTGTCCCTGATGGTCGTATGGGGCTGAAGGATAATACTGAGGTAGATGCCCCCTGCCGGAGAAAAAAAGGACTTTCCCCTCCTCCCTCTTCCCTCCGTCTGGAAACGGGCTGCGATCACATCCCCGGATGCCGCTCTTCCTTCCAGAAGAGCTTTCCTTGCCTCCAGATTGGTAGAACCTGTCTGCTCCAATACAGTGATCCGCCGTTCCCTCCCATTTGTCTCCACTGTGCCGCCATCCGGATCACGCAGATAAAGCCGCATCCCTTCCTCAGAAAGGCGGCTTTCCTCATCTGCAAGACAATATCCCCTGTTCGGTCCCGCTTCGATCTGATATCCTTCCCGCCGAAGACTGTTCACAGCCTTCCATATGGCTGTCCTGCTGCAGGAAAAAAGCTCCGCCGCGGCTTCACCGGAAACAGTCTCTCCCCGATGTGCCTCCAGCAGCTTCAACAGCTCGGATTTCACAGACATTACTATTCATCCTCCTCCGGATCATCCGGCTTTCTCGTATATGGCTCCAGCGCACGTGACAGGAATTTACGATATTCGGTCCGGGTTTCTTCCGGTTCCAGGATCTCCACACCCTGTCCAAGAGCGGCCAGCCATCCAAAAAACTGCCTGCTGACACGTACCCGCAAAAGTGCCCGGAAATGCAGGGCATCCTCCTGCAGGATCCGTACATCCTCCCCGAAACGGTCGATCAGAACGCCTGCCATGGAATTCTCAAACCGGATCAGAAGGCTCTCTTCACGTCCGCCGAACATCCCGAAGGTCTTACTCGCGAACTCCTCCGCATTAAAACCCCGGAACATCTCGTTTCCTGTACGGCCTTCCTTTTCCTGACGGATATCCCGCATCTTATCCACCCGGTAATGCTTTACGACTCCGGATTTCTCGTCAATGGCGATCATATAATAATATCCATCATTCCATAACAGTCCCCAGGGACTGCAGAGATATCTTTCTCCGTTTTTCCTGGGAACCAGCTTCTTCTCCATATTCCACTCCAGATACTGAAAGCTGATCTGACGGTCCGCCTCCATGGCGGCGCTGATGGCATCCGAAAAAAGATAGATCTGTTCATCCAGCACGCTCCTTCGGATCTGCCCGCCCTGCGCTTTTCCCCTGAGGCTTCTGCCCTGATGGATACTTGCGAGCTTACGCATCTTCCCGGCAAGCTCCTCTGCCTTTTCCTCTGAAATAAAAGGAGCAAACCGGACTGCATCCAGCAGCAGCCGCAGCTCCCCTTCCGGGAACAGCCGTTCTTCTATATAGAACCCCGAAGGCAGTTTCCTGCGGTGCCCGATCTTCATTCCGGCCAGCTTCAGCTCTTCGATATCATCGTAAATACTTTTCCGTTCCGCATGGATCCCCATGTTTTCCAGCATTCTGAGAAGAACAGGCACCTGTACGGGATGCTCCTCGTCTGACTGCTCCAGAAGAATCCTGGCTATACAGAGCAGTTTCTTCTTCTGCTGAGGTGATTTCGGCATAACCTCCTCCTTAGGATCGATCCAGAAATAACTGTCCCGAATTGCCTGTCTTTTGTCCGACAGCACACGGCAAAAAACGTCTGCATAGTTACTGGTCG
>JAFOJB010000379.1 GCA_017420455.1 Blautia sp. | reverse complement strand
TCTGTAATATCCCTGACCCTGGCATTATGACTTAAGGGATCCCGGTCTTCATAATCAAAAAGAAGGACCTGGCCTCCGAGAAGACATTCTACATGAGCAGTGGGCGGGATTCCCGCTTTTTTCATAAAATCCCGTTTCTGTCTTTCGGTCTCCTTCCCGGTGCAGATAAAATCCGGCCGGCTTTTCAGCTTCTCTCTCAGGTACAGATCCTGACACAGACAATCCCTGATGCCGTTTTCTTCCCCGCTGTTTTTCTTCATCAGAAATTCCAGGAGGATCTCGTATCTGCGGATTCGGGAATGGGAAAGAATGTCATATCCTTTCCGGGAATAAAACTCTCCCAGTTCCCGGTAGAATGCATACGGGTTTTCAAACCAGGCTTCCGTATATTCCAGGGTTTTCCGGAACTGTCCACTATTATAATATATTTCCACCATATTTTCTACTGTTTTCAGTTCCAGAATATCCTCGTAGGAAAGCCACCGGGTGGAAAGGACCTCGTAGGGTTCGCAGGCTTTGTACACAATCCGGTATTCCTCTGTGCATTCCGCCATATAGGAACCTGTGAGGACCTTCAGAAAGCCCAGCTGCAGCTGATCCGGGCGAAGAGCATAAACTTCATTGAAGGATTTCCGGAAGCTCGCCAGATCCTCATAGGGCAGACCTGCGATGAGGTCCAGATGCTGGTGGATGTTCCGGAAGGACCTGATCTTCTGTACAACACGGGATACCCCGGAGAAATCCATGGTCCGCCGGATCGCCCTGATTGTCTGCGGGTTTGTGGACTGTACGCCGATTTCCAGCTGGATCAGGCCCGGCCTCATCTTCCGGAAAATCCCAAGCTCCTCTTCGTCCACAAGATCCGCCGAGATCTCAAAATGGAAGTTCGTCACTCCGTTATCGTGCTCCAGGATATAGCGCCAGATTGTCTTTGCGTGCTGTTTCTCGCAGTTGAAGGTGCGGTCCACAAATTTCACCTGGGGCACCCTGTGATCCAGAAAGAACTGCAGTTCCTTCTCCACAAGCGAAAGATCCCGGAACCGCAGCTTTTTATCCACAGAGGACAGACAGTAGCTGCAGCGGAAGGGACAGCCTCGGCTGCTCTCGTAGTAAAGGATCTTGTTCCGGAAGGCCCCCGGGTCCTTATAGGGGAATGGGACATCGGAAAGATCCATCACGTCTCTGTCCGGATTCTCCAGGATCCTCCCGCGGTATTCCGGGCCCGCCTCTTCCTCCTGCAGGGATGCGCGGTCTTTTCCGGCTTCCTGCGGGGATTTACAGCCCTTCCCGGCTCCCTGCGTGGATTTACAGCCGGTCCCGGCTTCCTGCGGCGCCGCGCAGCCAACCCCGGATAATTTCCGGCTGACTTCATCCCGGTAAGTAATACCGGCAATTCCGGAAAGAGGGATGCTCCTTTCCAGGTAATGCCGGCAGAGCTCCAGGAAGGTTCTTTCCCCTTCGCCCCGCATGATCCCCTTTAAAAAGGGATTCTCCTCCAGTACTTTCCGGGCATTATAAGAAACTTCCGGGCCGCCGCACCAGATGGCGGCTCCCGGAAGTATTTTTACCAGGTCGCATGCAAGCCTCAGCACAAAATGGATATTCCAGATATAACAGGAAAAACAGATCACCTGTGGATGCTCTCTGTAGATCTCTCTCAGGACCTCATCCTCCGTCTGATTGATCGTGAATTCCCTGATCCCGATTTCTTCCTGATATGGGGCTGCATAGCTGTATAATTCATGCAGCGCCAGATTCGTATGAATGAATTTGGCGTTGCAGGCTGCAAGCAGTATTTTCATAGGTTTCCTTTTCAGACACAGTCTTTATCCGACCAGGGGATACTTTTCTGTCAGGCCCTTCACGATTTCTCTTGCCTTGTCCATATTGTCCCTGCTGTCCAGCGTCATGGCGATAGCCTCGGCAATCCGGTCCATATCCTCCGGATTCATTCCTCTGGAGGTGACGGCCGGCGTTCCAAGACGGACGCCGCTGGTCACAAAGGGGGAACGCGGGTCGTTGGGAATGGCATTCTTATTGCAGGTGATATTGACCTCATCCAGCATGTTTTCCATCTCTTTTCCGGTGACCTCGCGGTTTCTGAGATCCACCAGCATCAGATGATTGTCTGTTCCTCCGGATACGATATTAACGTTGCGGGAAATGAGGCCGCTGCACAGCGCCTTCGCATTTGCTACGATATTTTTCCCGTATTCCTGGAACTCCGGCTCCAGAGCTTCCTTAAAGCAGACAGCCTTTGCCGCGATGACGTGCATGAGAGGCCCTCCCTGGATTCCGGGGAACACCGCTTTATTGAAGTTGAATTTCTCCGCGTTTTCCTGGCTGCTGAGGATAATTCCACCTCTGGGTCCTCTGAGGGTTTTATGGGTAGTGGAGGTCACCACATGCGCATAGGGCATGGGGCTGGGATGCTGCCCGGTAGCGACAAGTCCTGCGATATGCGCGATATCTACCATAAGATATGCGCCGACCTCATCCGCGATCTCACGGAATCTTCTGAAGTCTATGATACGGCCGTAAGCGCTTGCGCCTGCGACGATCAGTTTCGGCCTGCATTCCTTTGCGATCCGGAGTACTTCATCATAATCGATAAAGCCGTTTTCATTTACTCCATAGTGAAATGCCTTGAAATAGGTACCGGAAAGATTCGCTTCGCTGCCATGGGAAAGATGGCCGCCGTGATTCAGACCCATTCCCAGTACGGCATCGCCCGGTTTCAGCATCGCGAAAAAGACTGCCATGTTTGCCTGCGCTCCGGAATGGGGCTGTACATTGGCAAATTCACATTGGAAGAGCTTTTTGGCTCTTTCGATGGCCAGCTCCTCTACTCCGTCTACGCAGACGCATCCGCCGTAGTATCTCTTTCCGGGATATCCTTCTGCGTATTTATTGGTAAGGGGGCTTCCCATGGCAGCCATGACTGCTTTGCTTACCCAGTTCTCGGACGCGATCAGCTCGATATGCGAATTCTGTCTTGCCACTTCCCTGCGGATGAGCTCCGCAATTTCAGGGTCTGTCTTTTCGATTTCTTCAATGGAATACATGTTTCTTCCTCCTGTATTAAAGGACCTGTCCGGTTGATTCGGACGATTTACAGCCTCAATTTCCGACGACTCGAACACGATTATACAATTTTTACCCCCTTGTGTCAACGGTAAAAAGACAAATGTCCGCCTGATAAACTACAACGGGTTGCAGTTCCACCTTGAAAAAAGGCATAAAGTATGTTAGATTCTGTTCATAAGCAGTTTCCCTGAAGCACGTCCTGCTGGTCCTGCTTTTGGGGATGCGTCATTCTGCCACTATGAAAGGGGATTACAAACATGACAAATGACTACAAGCTGGAGACCCTGTGCCTCCATGCAGGATACACGCCTGGAAAAGGAGAGCCCTGCGCACTTCCCATCGTTCAAAGCACGACCTTCAAATACGATACCACCGATGAAATGGGCCAGCTTTTTGACCTGAAGGCGGAGGGATATTTCTATACCAGGCTCCAGAACCCCACCAATGACGCGGTAGCCGCTAAAATAGCCGCTCTGGAAGGCGGTGTCGCTGCTGTCCTTACCTCTTCCGGCCAGGCAGCAAACTTTTACGCGATCTTCAATATCTGCGAGGCAGGCGACCATGTGGTAGCAGCTTCCACAATTTACGGAGGTACCTTCAATCTTCTGGCGGTAACGTTGAAGAAGCTGGGAATTTCCTGTACCTTCGTGGATACGGATGCTTCTGAGGAAGAAATATCCGCGGCTTTCCGTCCCAATACCAGGGTGCTTTTTGCCGAAACCATCGCAAACCCGGCACTGGTGATCCTGGATATCGAGAAGTATGCCCGCGTCGCCCACTCTCATCAGGTTCCTCTGATCGTGGACAATACCTTCGCCACTCCGGTGAACTGCCGGCCGTTTGAATGGGGCGCGGATATCGTAACGCACTCTACCACCAAATATATGGACGGCCACGGTCTGCAGGTGGGCGGCGCCATTGTAGACAGCGGGAATTTTGACTGGGAGGCCTGTGGAGAGAAATACCACGGACTTACCACCCCGGATGAATCCTACCATGGCATCATCTACACGAAGCAGTTCGGGAAAAAGGCTTATATCACCAAGGCAACTTCACAGCTGATGCGTGATCTTGGTTCCATTCAGGCACCGCAGAATGCGTTCCTCCTGAATGTGGGTCTTGAGACACTCCATCTGAGAGTTCCCCGTCACTGCGAGAATGCTCTTGCCGTGGCAAAGTATCTTAAATCGCATGAGAAGGTAGCCTGGGTAACGTATCCCGGTCTCCCTGATGATAAATATCACGCTCTTGCACAGAAGTA
>JAFOJB010000378.1 GCA_017420455.1 Blautia sp. | reverse complement strand
TTTTCTCCTTTTCTCGCCCCTTTTCCCCTTTTCTCCAGACCACTAGCTCAGCTGGAAGCCGCAGATCTGGCAGCCTCTTGTTCCTACGACCACATAGGAATCGAAGGCGGCGGGGGAGGCCTCTATGACAGTGCCTCCGAAATCGTAGCTGTCACAGGTTTCTCCGGTGAAACCGTCCAGCAGGTACATTTTCCCGCCGCAGCTGCAGTAGATCACCTTCCCGTTCCCGTCTTCGTCATAGATGCAGAAGGGGGAAGACCAGCTGTAGAACGCCTTATGCTCCCACACAATCTCACCGGTCCTGCGGTTCAGGCAGGAAAGAACACCGTCATAGGTACCTCCGGTACGGGATACCGTTACATAAAGATAATCTGAAAGGTTGTTTTTTCCGACCGCAATGGTCGACTGCACCCCTCCGGAAAGAGCTGCCTCGCTGTAGCACTCATAGGGCGTCTGCCATACAATCTCTCCGGTTTCGGCATCGATCTTCCAGATGGGAACCTGGGCCGTAGAATCGCTCCGCCATCCCAGATGGAAGGAGGTGCTGATATAAAGATACAAATGATCGTCCTCCACTGCCAGAACCGGCGTGGAATTCGAATCGTCCAGCACATCCTGCACCCAGACCAGCTGCAGCGTATTCAGGTCGATGCACATCAGATTGCCGCCATTGTCCGCTACAAAGCCATAGCCCTTATAAACCGCGATGCTGTCCTCCATGCCAAGCCAGTAAGAATAGACATCTGTCCTGGTCCCGCTGTAATGCCACTTTACCACAGGAGAGGGGGCAATGGACAGAGTTCCTGCAGCCTCATCATACTGTGTGTTCAGTTTCATCAGATACAGAATCCCGTTCTCACCGGGATAGATCAGCGTATCAGTCTCTGCATCCACCAGTGCGGAGGAATCAAAATAGCTGAGGGAGCCCCTCAAAGAGTAAGGATCATTGTTTCCGAAGGTATACATGACAGAGCAGTCCAGGAGATTCACGATAAACACTCTTGCCGTTCCGGAATTGCTGTCGTATCCCGCTCCCACGTACATGATCGGATATCCCCTGGGATCCAGGGCCCCGGCTCCCTTAAAGGTCCACCCCAGGTACAGTGTATCCCGGGTCTGTTTCCCGGTCTTCATATCCAGAAAATAGACATACCCGTCCATGCAGGCATAGATCACCTCTACCAGGTCGTCGTCCTCTTTCGCCCAGTCATACATATTCATGACAGCCTTCGCCGCCTTCGGCCAGCGCACCAGAAGAGGCTGTCCTGTCCAGCCGCTGCCGGACCAGGAAGCATCCCCATAGGAAAGGGAACCGGTATTATAGCTCCAGAGATTCTGAATCTTATTTTCCTTCAGCACAGCCCGTCCAAATGTCGGATCATCGCGGAAGCTGTTGCCGCGGAAGGTGATGACCCCCTGTACCCCGGTATACTCCTGCCCAGGTCCGAACTCTATCGTCTGCGCAGGACTGTATTCCGACTCATCATAAAGAGTATTCCCATCCACCTGAATCTCCGTAAAACTGATGAGATTAGAAGGAGCCGTAGAATCCACACAATGAGGATGAAAGTCCGGCGTCCTCTTCTCTGCGGGTATAAACTCCACCAGCTCCGCGTCCGCTGTCATCATGGCACTCCCCGCATCTGTTCCGTCCGCAGCCCCCATCACCATATTCTCCGCAGCAGCTCCAGCTGCCTCTTCCGTCACCGTATTCTCCTCAGCTGACCCGTCCGCCGTCTCCATCACTGCATTCTCCGCAGCTGACCCGGCTGCCTCCTCGGCTCCGGAAATCCCCACAGCATCCTGCGCACCGTCCGCAGTGGTCCCCTCATCACCGCCAGAAGCCATCCCCCCTGACGCTTCCGCACCAGCTGCATTTTTCTCTCCCGTTACAGCTGTGCTGGTCTCTGCATTCACAACCTCCGGATCAACTCCGCTTCCTGCCTGGAAATCCACTGCAGATGCCTTCACTCCCGCAGCAGAAACCACACTCCGCTCCGCCTCGGGAAAACCCTCCTTAAACCCGGTGGTATGAACCATCACAACAATCGCCAGTAAGACCGCTCCCTCCAGAACAGGCAGAACGATCCGCAGAATATCCCATACCGGCTTTTTCCGACGCCTCTTTGACGACATACCTTTCTCTCCTCTTATACACATGTATATACTGACAATCAATGTTGTCGGACGACGATTTTACAGGTCGGCCAGAACACGGTCGACAGCAAAATCTCTCTCATCTCTCATTTCTCTCACTTTTTTACGTATCATACCATGGACTCCCCTCAATTACAAGGAGGATACTTCCCAAAGCACAGGGCAGGGCAGCCCCCGCTCCACAAAGAACAGACTTCCCAAAGCACAGGGTGAGCCGCCCCCGCCTCCCGGGTCCGGACTGTATGGGTTTTCAGGTGTCTGGCGTCCTGACGGACTGCAAAAGAAGGTATGTCCGCTGCCAAAGGGCTTTATGTCCTGCAGGCGCGAACATACCTTCTTTCGCAGTCAGGAAGGCCGACAGACGCCAAAACCCATACAGCCCGGACCCGGGAGGCGGGGGCGGCCTCACCCGTCCGCTGTAAAGTGCGCACCTCAACAAGGAACCATCAAACAGGTAAAAGATTCTCTGCTCCGCTTCAGAGTAAAGAACCCCACCAGCGGAACACCATGTGCCCCCTTTACCTGTCCGGAAAAATCTGCTATACTCGCAATAATGGTTTCAACAAAAACTCTGTCTCGTGAATACAGGAGGACGATCCATGATTCTTACGCTGACCAGTAAACTGGCCTCCATGATGCTTTACGTGGTAATAGGATTTCTTTCCGTCCGTTTCGGCGTGCTGAAGGTTGCCGACAGCAAACCTCTCTCCACCCTCACCGTTTACATCCTTACGCCATGCCTTCTTCTGACCGCATTCCAGATCGACCTGACGCCGGACCGTCTGTGGGGCTTCATCGGCGCCGCGGCATTTTCCACCGTCAGCTTCCTGGTCTATATCCTCATGGCACATTTTCTGAAAAAGCCTTTCCGCTTCACCCCTGTGGACCAGGCGACTCTGGTCTATCCGAATGTAGGAAATCTGATCCTGCCGCTGGTGGGAATGGTGCTCGGCGAAGAAATGGTCTTTTACGCAAGCGCCATCCAGATCCCCTTTAATCTTCTGGTCTGGACCCACGGCTCCTCCCTCATCCGGGGAGAAAAGGACTTTCATCTCCGGAAATTCCTTCTCAACGGAAACATCCTGGCCGTAGCTGCAGGACTTGTTTTCCTGGGTATCGGCTTCCGGCTTCCGGATGTTCTGTATACCACTGTCTCCGGTCTGGGGCAGATGGTTGGCCCGGCTTCCATGCTCGTGGTCGGAATGGCCATCGCCGGAAAAGACCTGAAAAGCATTTTCTCCAATAAGAAGGCCTATCTGATCCTTTTTTTCAGACTGGCCGTATTTCCGGCCGTACTGCTTCTGCTCCTGTACGTCAGCAGAATCTTCCGGCTGCAGCCTCAGCTCACCCCGATCCTCCAGGTATCCATGATGTCCCTGGCAGCGCCGCCTGCCGCGGCTGTTTCCCAGCTGGCTGTCATGTACGACGTGGAGCCCGTAGAAGCCAGCTCCTATAATGTGATGGGCATCTTTTTCTGTGTCCTGACTCTCCCGGCCGTCATTGCGCTGTATGAGCTCCTGTTCTGAAAACACTGCCATAAGGAACTGTAAAGAAAAAGGCGTGTAAAAAACGACTTTCCGTTTTTCACACGCCTTTTCTCACTTCATCAGGATCCATCCGTAAATGCACCAGCCTGCCGGTTGTCCGGCTGCACGTTACAGTTCAGGGCCTCACAGGCCAGGTACTGTGACTGCCGCACCTGGCAAAATGTTCACAGAAAGATTTCCTTTTCAATAGCAGAATACTCTGGCCCCGTGAGCCGGTACAAGATACGCCAG
>JAFOJB010000377.1 GCA_017420455.1 Blautia sp. | reverse complement strand
TTTGCCAGCAGCCGGACGCCGGACGCGATGGCTGCCTTTGCAAGCTGCAGTTCACTGATATCCTTCTGCTCCAGGGTGATCGGCGCGCCGGTGGCACTGCTGTCCTTATCTGCCAGCAGCACGGGTTTCTCTTCCAGTACCCCGGCTTCGTCCATCATCCCGTTTTTCAGAAGCTGAGCCACCAGATCCAGAAGACCCGAACCGCAGATGCCTCTTGGCTTCGTACCGCCGATCGTTTCATAATGGATCTCGCCGTTCTCAATTTTCACCTTGCTGATGGCTCCCTCACCGCCCCGCATTCCGTGGGTGATCTTGGCGCCTTCAAAAGCCGGCCCTGCGGCTGTAGAGCATGCTGCCATCCGGTGATTCCGGCCGAGGACCATCTCTCCGTTGGTTCCGATGTCGATCAGAAGAGTCCATTCCTCCTGCTCCGCCAGATCCGAGGCAACCAGGCAGGCGACCGTATCTGCCCCCACGAAGCCGGCGATATTCGGCAGCATATAAAGCAGAGCTCCTGGGTGTACCTGCAGACCGTACCCGCCGCACTGCAGTATCATGGATTCCTCAACGGCAGGATTATAAGGCGCATGTACCAGAGAATCCACAGAGATCCCCAGGAACAGGTGATGCATACAGGTATTGCCGGCAATGGAAACCGCGTAGATATCCTCCCGGCCGATTCCGGCCTTCAGGGCCATCTCTCCCAGCATATCATTGACAGCCTTGCGGATACAGCCGGTCACCTCGGAAAGGCCATATTCAATGGCATAATTGGAACGGTTAATGACATCCGCTCCATACTGTGCCTGCGGATTCATCCGGCTCACCACAGCTTCCTGAGCGCCCGACTTCGCATTCAGCAGATATCCGACCACCGTAGTGGTACCGATATCAAAAGCTGCCAGAAAGACGTTCTTTTCCTCCGCAGAGATGTCAAGGACCTGTTCCTCACAGAGCACGGCGTAAACCTTTCCCTTGCCTTCCTTCTGGGCAGTTCCGGCCGCGCTGCAGAGCTCCGGAACAGGGCGGAAGTTCTTTCCCTTCCCTTCTTCCCCCAGGCTTTGCTGCAGTCCCTCCATAAATCTGGTCCAGTCCGAAATGCTCTCTCCGGTGGGACATGCCCTCATATTGATGCGGATCTGCTTTACCACCGGATCCAGCACCAGTTCCTGCCCATGCCCTTCCTTGAGAATTTCGATGGAAGCGCTCTCCTCCAGCATGGTATCGATGACCATATCTCCTTCCGCCAGAGTCTGGCAGGCAAGGATTACTTCAGGCTCGTCCTTTTTCTCACCGTTTTGCTCCAGGACCCTGATCCTGCATTTTCCGCACTGGCCGTTTCCCCCGCAGGGCGCGTCCGGATGAAGCCCTGCTTTTCTCATAACATCAAGGAGATTCCTTCCGTTTTCTGCTTCCACCATCAAAGCTTCTTTTGAAAAATAGATATTTCCCATAATATCCTCCACTTGCAAATCCGGCGCAGACAGAAGGCTTCCTCCTGGTCCGAACCCGTGATAAGGACCCAGCCGAAAAGAAATGGATCCTAAAGAAAAGGCAGCCAGAAGCATTCTTTCTGCTCCTGACTGCCGGACTATTCAGACTGCGCTGTAAGGGACAGCTCCCTTCGCCATCTGCGATATATAGATTTATGCTACAAGGCTCTTTGCAAGAACTGCAGCGCTGGCAGCATCCTCAGAATAGCCATCTGCGCCGATGGAATCTGCGAATTCCTGGGTGATAGGAGCTCCGCCTACCATAATCTTGACATCCTTGCGGAAATCCTGCTCGTTGATCGCTGCTACGGTATCTCTCAGAGAAGGCATAGTAGTGGTCAGAAGAGCGGAAAGAGCGATAACCTTTGTATCCGGGTTCTCTCTGTAGCACTCGATGATCTTGTCGATCGGAACATCAACACCGAGGTCGATTACTTCGAAGCCGGCGCTCTCGATCATCATGGCAACAAGGTTCTTGCCGATATCATGAAGGTCGCCTGCAACTGTGGCGATGATGAGCTTTCCGCAGGATCCGGTAGCACCGCTGGCAAGGTGGGGTTTCAGAACCTCTACGCCCTTCTTCATGGCACGTGCGGCAACCAGCATCTCCGGTACGAAGATCTCATTGTTTTTGAACTTCTCGCCGACAACGCCCATAGCGTCGATCATACCTTTGTTAAGGATCTCGGTGGGATCACATCCTGCATCCAGAGCTTCCTGAACAGCAGCGCCTACCAGTTTGCCTTTACCTTTTTCAACAAGTTCCGCAACTTTTGCAATTTCTGCACTCATGATAATTTTTCCTCCGCTTTTTTAATAAATTTTTTCCCTCTTTTGTTGTTTTTCAATCAATACTTCCGGCTTTCATGCCTGATCATTTCTTCGGGCCGATGATTCCTTCTCTGTAGGCGCTGATATACTCCATGCAGTAGTCATCGAGACCGAGGAGAGCTTCTGTAGCATAGATAACGCCAAGGAGATCTCTGTTTGTAGGATCAAAGATGGCGCTGTCCAGACCAGCCTTCATGGCCAGTACGGTGAAACCGGTGTTGACCAGCTTCCTGACGGGCAGGTTGAAGGAGATATTGCTGACAGCCGCAGTAATATGGATTGAAGGATACCTTTCACGAACGGTACTGATAACCTCTTCGATCATGGCGATTCCATCCTCGGATGTACAGAGCATCTCAATAAGCGGATCGATATGGATCCTGGACGGAGCAATTTTGTATTCCTTTGCTTTCGCCATCAGATTATCGAACACACGAAGCCTGTCGGCTGCAGTCTTGGGAATACCGGTATCGTCGGAAAGGAGAGCTACTACTTCCCATTTGGTATCTGCGATAGCCGGGAAGATCTTCGCTACCTTATCGCCTTCCATGGAGACAGAATTGATCAGACCCGGGCGCTTGCAGTATGGAAATACCTGCAGAAGTACATCCGGGCTGGGACTGTCTACACAGATCGGGACATCCGTAACCTCCTGAATACAGTCGATCATCCATTTGAGAGTCTCTACTTCAACATCCTCCTCAACAGATGCGCAGCAGTCAATAAATGTGGCGCCTGCTTCCGCCTGCACGCGCGCACGCTCCTTGATGAGATCTGCATCACGTTTTGCAATAGCCTCTGCGATGGAAGGAATGGAACCATTGATTTTTTCACCGATAATGATCATAAGTGAAATACCCCCTGTTTATTTCTTCTCTGTTGATTTCTTCTCTGTTAATCTGCTGCAGAATCTGACCTGGCGTAAAAGTATGCTGACATGGAATTATCTGCATCTGATATACATGCTGTACCATCTACAAACTGTATGTCACAGGATCAGATTCGTTCTTTTCGATGTTTATATTGTAGCAAAGTATTCTGAAGTTTTTAATCCCACAAACTATTTGTAAATGGGATATTACTTTCATACACTTTGTAGGATGCCGTTCACTTCATTTTACGGACAGCTTCCGGAACAGTATTCACCGAAAAAGGTACATTTTATGGTCTCACCGGCAGTGGACTGTATTCTGAAAAACAGGAAAATTGAAAAAGCCAATAATAGTCATTGACTTTTATGGTAATTTCCTTTTATTCTGGAA